>JASHTL010000014.1 GCA_030040595.1 Microcaldota archaeon | reverse complement strand
AGCGGAGTCGATTTCGCAAGGCTCATCGACGCGAAGATAGTCTCGAACCCCGGGGTTCTGGACAACATGAAGCTCTTCGGATACACGCTGATAGACTCGCTCAGGGTCATACTGGAAATATCGCCGAGCGAGTACCCCAAGCTGTTCGGCACAACGAACGAGAGGGCTTTTGTCTTCGACCAGGTGAGCACGGGAAGGTCGCCGATGGTGGTGATACGGGTGGCGCCGCTGAAGCCAAGGCTGGTGGTAATACAGAACGTCGACCAGGTGGACAAGCTGGCAGTGAAGATAAGCCAGATAGAGAAGATACCCCTCCTTACGACGAGGCTAACGACAGACGAAGTCAAGCTCAGGCTGAACAACATATGATGGGAAGCTGCGAGGTCCATAACCGCATCGATATAGAAAAACTTAAATATGTTTAGGAATAACATAGTTAATCATGACTTATATCCAGAGATCCCTTCTCGAGGAGCTGAAGAAGTGGATAGGACGAAGGGAGATACTGGCGATAAAAGGCCCGAGGCAATCCGGGAAGACTACCCTGCTGGAGATGCTCTCTGAATGGCTCTCTGCATCGAAGACTGCCGTCCCGGACCACATCGTATACATAACATTTGAGGACCGGGGCGAACTTGACGCGTTCTCGCAGAATCCCAAGGACTTCATAGCGAGGCACATCAAGGACGGAAAGAGACATTACTTCCTGATAGACGAGGCGCAATATTGCAGGGACCTGGGCCAGAAGCTCAAACTTGTATACGATCTCTTCAAGAACGCCAAGCTAATAATCACGGGATCGTCGTCACTGGAACTCAAGAACCAGACCGGCAGATTCCTTGTGGGACGCATGCTTGAATTCGAACTGCTGCCTCTCAGCTTCTACGAGTATCTGAACCATTCGGACAGCGAGCTGGCGGGGATGTACCGGAAATGGAACGGGAAGGCCATGTCGCTGGCATCAAGGGGCAAAGCATTCGAAGTGAAAATGAGCAGCGACATATTCAATCAGGAACTGCTGAAGCACATTGACTTATATGTGAGATTCGGCGGCTATCCAGCCGTAGTCACCGAAAGGGGCATCGAAGAAAAAGCCGTGCTCCTGAAGAACATAGTCAACAATTATATTGACAGGGACATAGCATCATTCCTGCAGATAACTGACACGATAAAGTTCCGGAAACTTGCGACTGCAATTGCCGCCTCAGACGGTTCCATAATGAACCTTGAGGAACTGGCGAACCGCGTGGGCAGCTATTTCAACGAACTGACAAGGCTTGCTGACGTGCTGGAACAGACATACGTAATACGCAGGATAGGTCCGTACCACAGGAACCTTGTGACGGAACTGAAGAAGGCGCACAAGGTCTACTTCTTCGATACCGGGTTGAGAAATTCGCTTATCGAGAACTTCACCGGCATGGACAAGCGGCCCGACGCTGGGGTCCTTGCAGAGAATTTCGTGCTAAACGAGATAGCGCAACACGCCAAGGTGCATTTCTGGCGCACCACCGCAAAGACCGAAGTGGACTTTATCACGGAGGGCGCCTCCCTGGTTCCAGTCGAGGTAAAGTTCCAGCACTTCACGGAACCTACTCTTGGAAAGAGCATGTACGGCTTCCTGAACGAGTACAAGCCCCCAAACTGCATGATTGTCACGAAGGACTTCTGGGGGGAGAAGGACGCAGCAGGCACAAAGGTCATGTTCGTGCCCATAGGATACCTATAGACGAGCGTGGCTGGCAGGGAACTGCTCTCCCAACTACCGGCTCACTGCAGACTAGGTAAAACTGCGCCTAAACAACATATAAGCTAATCTTAAAAGGGATCCAACGGCGAAGGAAAGGATTTTAACCCGTCGCGCAAGAGTTATTACTGAATGCCCAGGCACAACGCGGAGCAGGGAACAGAGCAGGCAGAGCCAGAGGAGCAGCATGACAAGGGTCATTTTCCCAATGATTTCGTAAAGGGAAAAAGAAGGCAGTATCTAATCCCTGCAGCAATATATCTATTCATAGCTCTCGTAGTATTCTGGCCTGTGACTGTAAACCTTACAGGCACGATAACAGGAGGCGAACTCGGAGGACAGGTGGGAACCGGTGACGCATACCAGAATCTCTGGATCATATGGTATGTCAACTACGCAATATTTGACCTGCACACCTCTCCCTATGCAACAGGACTCCTATTCTATCCGGTGGGCTCCAACCTTGCAACAACATCGATGTCGCCCATTGCGGCCCTATTCACATTTCCATTCCAGGCGGCGAACCTGCCGTTCGCCTTCAATGTCCTCTTCTTCTTTGACTTTGCCCTGACAGGCTTGTCCGCATTCTTTCTTGCCGATTACCTGATCAAGAACAAGTACGCCGCGTTTATAGCCGGGCTGATATTCGCATTCAGCCCGTTCCACATGATCCATGCCCTTGCCGGCCAGACCAACTGGATCAGCATAGAGTTCTTCCCGTTGTTTATCCTCTCCTTCCTATTGCTGATGAAGAGGAAGGATGCCTACGCAATCGTCATGACCTCGGTACTCTTTGTACTCCTTGTTTTCTTCGGCGATCCCGAGCAAGGAATCATAAGCATTGTCTTTTTGTCGCTCTTCCTGGTCGCAAGCCTTGCATCGAGTTCCGCGAGAAAGGAGATCCTGAACAGGAAGTTTGCCCTGTGCTGCATATATTGCGCACTTCTTGCATTCGCAATAGGGTCGCCGTTCTTCATTCCCATACTGGAAGGCTTTGCGCACGGCGCACTGGTTGAAGCCAGCGGCCAGTCGACACTTGCAAACAGCATGATATGGAGCGACCCCGTGCTCTCGTTCATACTGCCGCCTCCGTCCAACAACCTGTTTGCCCATTTCTCCGATTCATACTTCGACATCTACCTTGGAGACAACATCGAAAGGGTCTCATACCTGGGCTGGATAAGCATCATTCTTGTCATCGCGGCAATAGCAAGCGCCGTAAAGAGGCGCGCCCCCAGGTCCATCCTGATATGGGCTTTCCTTGGATTCGTCTTCATCTGGATGGCAACCGGTCCATATCTCCAGTTTGGGGAACTGCCGCAACAGATAACCGTAACCAATGCCATACCTGGCATATACCTCCTCTACCGCGCAATCCCCATCCTGAACATAGTCAGGGAGCCGTCAAGATTCAACCTAGCGCTTACCCTCTGCATCGCATTGCTCGCAGGGTTTGGCTTCTGCTCTATGGAATCATACATCAAGTCTAAGCTCAAGAGGGAAACTAAGCAATTGCAGCTTTACATCGCATTTGTCCTGGCAATCCTGATCCTCATCGACTATACTGGTGCACCGCTTTCATTCTTCAATGCGTCCAACACCTTTTTCATCAACCCGAGCATCCCTGCAGGTTATTCCGCAATAGCACAGAGCCCAGGCAACTTCAGCGTAGTGGTGCTGCCGCTTCTCGCAAGCGTGACAAACCGGCCAAACCTGTATACCGGGGAGTCGATGTACTACCAGACGCTGTTCAAGAAGCCCATGGTAGGCGGCTACACCTCAAGGGAGAACACCACCGACCAGTACGTGAGACTCAACATGCCGCTCGCCATAGAGGCGGCGTCGCTCCAACAGGGAACCGGATTCGCATACTCGTCTCCGATCAACGAGAACACTACAGACCTTACCCTCTTCTTTCTCTCAAAATACAACACCCGGTTCATATCCGTCATTGGCCAGGCATACAATCTATCGGAGTCCCTGACGCTTGACGACTATATGGACTCCACTTTCGGGCAGCCGTATTACAATGGCGATAACGCGTCGATCTGGAGAATCAACAGCACCCTAGAAAAAGCCGCGAACAGGTCGATAATCGCATACATATCGCAGGGAAACTGGACAAGGGGCTGCGCCTCGCTGGGACTTGTATACTGCAATTCCACGCTGGACGGCCTTTATTACGGACCCAACGTCCGCGCGATAAACGTCTCAGTGCCGGAGAATCAGACAAACATATCGATGACCTTCCAGGCAGCGTCACTGAACAGCAACGTTACATTGTACATATTCCTCCAATCGGACAGGAACGAGCTGGGTTCCGGCGCCCTTTCCAGAAAAATCGGTGAGTACTACCTCAACATGACCCTGAACCCGGGCCTGCACACCATCTTCTTCGTCACCCCGAACCTCACCACGGCGCATCTCAACCAGTCATTCGATTTCGGGATCGAGAACATAACATTCCATTGAATATAAGATCGGGCACGGCGCATACCGCAAGACGCGCAAATCTTTATATAACTATACCTGCAAAAAGGAATCTGTGGCGTTTGCTTGGAGGGCAGACGGCACACGATCATCTGGCAAAGTCTTTTCTGAACGGAAATGAGCAAAGCTTTAAGAAGGGTCAGAAACAGAGCTACGGACTAAAGACAGCGGAGGTAAGGTCTGTACAGTGATTTGCAGATAAATTGTTGGGTAACTGCATGCATATTGGCAAAGCGAACGCGCTATTCCTGGGAAGCGTCCTAGTTATACCTCTACTCCTGCACTTCTTCGCATTCAACTTCTTCTCATTCCCACTCCTCCAGGTACTGCCTTCAAACTCAATAAGCACTACACCAACCGTAAACCCGCCTTTGACTGTAACTATATCCTCATCGGTATCGGCAATTGATGTAGGTCAAAATGCAACAATAACTGCAAACGTGGCTGGAGGTACAGAACAAGGATATTCTTATGCATGGACGCTGAATGGAAACCCGGTAGGAACTGACTCCCCA
>JASHTL010000084.1 GCA_030040595.1 Microcaldota archaeon | reverse complement strand
GCGGTTCTATTCCAAGGCGCTCAAAGAGCTCGGGATACCGTATAGGCAGCTCTACCATCTCCCTGATCTTCTGCTTAACGTCATCTAGTCCTCCAATGTCCTCGTAGTGGACATCTCCTATCTTGACCAGCGATTCAGAAACAGGCTCGTCCTTGACTATGAAGTGAGTGTCCTTGGTTACCTTGACAACCCCATGCGGCACCACCTGGATAACAAGGAAGTTGAATACTAGGCCGAACATAGGTATCGGCACGGAGTCGCCCTTTACAAGTGGCCTGTTCTCCAGTCTCCTCTTTGCGTATTCGGAGAAGTCAGGAGAGAGCGGCGGCTTCTGGCTTGGCGGAGGAGCAAGCACTATCCTCTCAGCATCCTTGACAACCGCCTTTGAGACGAAGACCTTGTCTCCTATTCCTGCGCCCACGTTCTGTCGCAGGTACCCGTCTATCCTTATGAAGCCCAAACCTTCATCGCTGGGATGGGCCTGCCATACAGTAGCAGCAGTAGTCTTGAGCTTTCCCTTTATCTCGACTATGTCGCCAGAGACCACGTCAAGGGCCTTTCTCGACCTGGCGTCAATCCTGGCAATGCTTCTGCCTGAATCAGTGACCAGCGCATCAGCGACAGTCAGTTCTATGCCATTTGCCATGTTGCGTACCTATTTACCAAATTTTGCCTAAAAAATTGAGTTATATATATCCGCGCCAGTATATAAATACCTTGTATATGCTGAGCTTTCTGTCCTTATGATGGTATCTCTGCAGATTGCAATGGCCCAGATAAGATTTATTAAACGTTGCAAACCATATTATACCAAATCCTTAACTCTTACTCTGGACTGAAGAAGTGCTTATTCATGGGAAAATTCTCATTGGCAGATGAAAACCTCGCTAACGTGATGATCTGCAGGAGGTGCAAGTCCAGGAACATCATGTCCGCGAAGAAGTGCAGGAAGTGCGGCTACAAGTACCTCCGGCCGAAGAGGAAGGAGAAGCGGGTCAAGAAGTGATCTTAACACAAAGGCAGAGTGAATCAAATGGATGAATTGTCACCTATAGAAAAGCTGGTTGTACAGGCGATGCAGGAACTGGGAGCCACGGAGGAGGAGAAGAAGAAGACGGCTGACGACATTGCGAAGAAGTGCAACAGGCCCAAGAGCATGGTCACCAACGCGTTGGTGATGCTGGGCAATAAGGGCGTTGTCAAGCGCGTTGTCCGCGAGAAGGCTTCAGGCTACTATGTCGAAGCGTCAGCAGCACCTGCGTAACCGGGTCTTCAGATGTCCGAGACAGGGGATTCTCTTGACTTCATGGCCAGGTACAATGGCTGGGTAGTTTCACGCAGTCTTAATGCCACCGCGTCAACAGGCCAAAATGACGTGGCCCTCTTCCTCGTATTGGTTAGGGAGGAAGTGGACAAGAGGGCATTCGAGATTCTCGGCATAGATCTCAAGGCGATAGACGCTTATTCTGACAGGATAACAAAACCGTTGCCGAAGGGCAGCTACAAGGAGCTTGTGGGTATCTACAAGACACTCGGGTCTGCAGAGGTGGAGGAGACGGTGAACAGGGCTACAAATGCGAGAGAGGAGCTCAAGCCCTTTGCCAAGGCATACCTTCTGAGGAGCGCCTTGGAGAAGCTGGGCCTCGATCACTACGTAAGCAGCAGGGGCAGAGTCTTTTCCGGCAGGGTTGTCACAAAGTCGCAGGGCTCTGGACTGCAGTCGGAAGGCATAGTCTTCATGGCCAAGTACAAGGACTGGGTATCTGTAAAGAAGATGTCGATAACAGAAAGAACCAAGCCCGAGGAGGTGGCAGCGCATCTCTCCTCGATAAGGATGGCAACTGACAGAAAAGCGGCGCAGATACTCGGAATAGACACTGATGCGCTTGAGGCGTATGCATCAGGCATGATGGGAAAGATGAGGAAGAGCGCTGCAAACCTTGAGAAGATCACCAATGCGCTTGGAGAGGCAGAGACACTGAAGGAGGTGGAAGCCGCATGCAAGGGCGATAAGGCCTTGGGCAACGCCGCAAAGGTCTATCTCTTTAACACTATGCTCAACAACCTAAAGCTTGACCTTGAAGTGAGCCCGGACACCCTGATGGAGATGTTCCCCGGGCTCAAGATCCCAAAGCCAAAGGGAAACTTCGGCGGCAAGAGGAAAAAGAAGGCATAGACCTTATTTCATGATTACGAACTCGGTCTTGATCTGATGCAGCGAATTGAGAGTCTGGGTCTTCTCTATGCCCCTTAGCGAAAGTACCTTCTTAGCAAACTCGTAGTATTCGGCTATGTCCCTCGTTCTTACCTTAATTATGATCTCCCACTGCCCGGTAACTATGTCCACGCTCTCTATGTTGCCGTACTTGGCCAGCTCGTTCGCGATCACCTCCGGGCTCTTGTACTCCTGCTTGTCAAGACTGACAAGGACATATGCGCAAAATCCCTCGCTTATCTTCCCGTAGTCGAATACGGCCTTGTAAGACTTTATGGTGCCGTCATGCTCCATCTGCTTTACGTTGTAATGGATCGTTGTTGACTTTGAATGAAGTTTTGACGCAACCTCGGAGAGCCTTGGCGTACAGCTTCCTTTCTTCAGCAGTTCTATAATCTCCGGCCTCAGATTCTTCACAATTTGAATAATATTTAAAGATTTAAAAGTTTTTTGGTTATTTATTGAATCT
>JASHTL010000083.1 GCA_030040595.1 Microcaldota archaeon | reverse complement strand
GTACGACGAACGCAGAGAGTGGACTTGACACTTCCGAGCGTAAATTTACTAGGGTGGAGCCCTCCGAGGCTATTTCAGGTGTACTATCAAACGACGATCTAACAATTTTCTTTAAGAGAGGTATCCTTGTCTTGCCACCGGTTATACATTCCTATCACCAATTATTCTAAGCGCTCGTTCTCATTCTGCAATGAGCCACTCCTCTTCCGGCTCAGCATGCTTATCAGATCTCTCCTGAAGGCATGTGCATCTATTTCCTCCGCAACCTCAACGTTGGGTTCGGCCCTGGCAAATGGCCTGAGTTCGGGCACGGTCATGCCGCGCGTCAATTCGCCTTTTGTCTCAACCTTTACGTCATAGGACTTTAGCTTATACGCTTCGGGGTTGATTAGGTAATACATGGCAAGTGCATCGTATAGCAGGGCGCCATCAACGCGCATGCCAAGCGAGTTGAGGTTCTCTATGAACGGGGTCATCATTCTTATTAGAGCGTTGCGAAGCCTACCATCCGCTACCTTTTCGAATTCTTTAAGTGTTACTGTTATCCCGTTGCATGGATCCAACGGCACCATAACTTTCCTTATAGGAAACTGAAGGACAATATCGGCAGCTTCAGGATCGACATAGATGTTGAACTCTCCAGTTCTGCCCTGGTTTCCATGGGCATGAATTGCTCCTCCCATCATGACAATCTGCTTTGTCTTCATCATCGCCGAACGATCTTCCATTATCGCCCTTGCTACGTTTGTCAGCGGTCCAAGCGTGACTAGCGTTATTCCTTCGCCTGAGCCCACAATTTCCAGCAACTTTTTGACAGCCAGGCCATTAAGCGCAGGGTCATTTGTGGGGTCTATACCCGCAAGGCCGCTCGGACCGTGCACTTTTGCCTGCTTCAGTTCCCTGAACAACGGCTTGTCAGCTCCCGAATACACAGGCACATCCCCATTTCCAAGTAGGTTCAGAGTGTACCTTGCATTCCTTGTTGTGTTCTCTATGGTCGAGTTTCCAGCCACTGTAGTTATAGCACGGACATCTAGAAGATCGGACCTCAGTGCCAGCATTATTGCTGCCACGTCATCGTGTCCGGAGTCTGTATCTATGACAACAGGGATTCGCCGTTTTCCTCCAGGCATTGATCTTTTAAATGACATTACATCTACCATCAATTATCATTAACCTTGTTTTCATGTCCAATGGCTATTTTAAGGACGAACTTACCAAGCTCTGTCACTTTGACCTTTGAATCGCCATACTCCAGAAGCTTCATTTCCCTAAGCTCCCTTGCCTTGAGTTTTAGGGTAGAAAGGGGAATTCCGGATTCCTCCGACAAGTCCACGAGTATCTTCGTGACGCTGGAAAACGATTTGCTGCATGCATGACTTAGAATGAGGATCTGGTTTTTGCTGATCGACCTGAGTATAACTGGCTTCAGGACTGCATAGTCCCTGAAAATTCCAGCTCGTTTATCCATTGGAACGGCATCACGTCACGCTCAACAGTATAAAAACGCAGGATATGATATATATGCTTTTTGGGCAGCTTTTCTGCCCAATCAAATGAGGCGGAAAGAGCCCCGGCGTTCTGCAGGCCGATTAGGAGTGTTCTCTTACTTATGCGTGTGACTTGAATTTACGAAAGCTTAGAGCTTGATGAGACATACAGCGTAATATCTATACTTTAGTTGATTTGAAAATGCACACTGAAGGAACGCGTGAAGTATACCTGAACTCTTCCAAATCAATCTTTCTTGCCTGCTTAGAGGGTTTTGCATCTATATAGTCAACTAATTCGAAGCCGTTATTTCTAAGTGCCCTTATCCAAGTTTGATATGTGCGACATATATGAATAATCTTTATTTCGTCTCTTGTTCCCTTCCACCAAATTTGTTCATGTAGTCCTTCCCTATAATAATCATCAAAAACCCTTGTCCTATCACTCAAAAAACTCTGAACTCTATTTCCTTTTACTGGATGCGTTGCGTCAAGTATAGGATTATAAATAGAAAAAATAAACGTGCCTCCGAGCTTAAGTACTCTGTTTATCTCTTTAAATGCCGTATCAAGTTTTTCTAGATGCCCTACCACAAAAGTTGAGAGCACGAGATCGAAAGAATTAGAATCATAAGGAAGTTTGTATGCTGTACCCACCACAAAATTGGCGTTTTCAGCGTGGGATTTGGCAATCTTAATCATGTTCTTAGATATATCTAGACCATAAACCTTAGCGCCGCGACTATTTAGTATTTTTGCGTATATTCCAGGACCACAACCAAGATCCAAGACCTTTTGTCCTTTTATGTTGTTAAGCAAGGAGAGGGTTGCCGGCATTTCCACGTATTCGTTAAGAAAGAAATCGCCTGCGTTTCTCTTTTGATAGTAGGTTTCTGCAATCCTATTATACGTATCTCTTACGTGATGCTCCACCGATTCCATGATTAGGGATGGGAATATGAATTTAAGAGCTTATCTAGCGATATTGGCAAGGCACGCACCGTCAAGCTATTAAATTATTTACGGATAGCCTCCGGCGGCCTGCAGGCCAGTTAGAAGTGTTCTCTTATCTATGCTGACAACGAATTTTTGCTCTTTTTGAGTTAAATTCTATCGAGTGATAGCACTTATTTAAATAATTTGCGTTCTTTGATAAAAACGATGAAAGCTATAATTATTCTATTACTATTCATGTCTATGCTAGCTCAACTAGCATTTTCGTCTGGAATAAATACAATATCACTAACCGTCTCTAACTCAACGCTCCATTACGGACAAAGCGAAACGGTGACTTACACCTTCTCAGGGGGCACACCGCCATATGGCTACGATGTCTTTATGGTTAATCAATCCGACCGATCACAATATATTCAAAATACAGGATGCTATTCAAGCTCTAACTCAACCACAATTTCCTGCACCTTTACCTTTACAAACGCTACATTTGCAGGTGCATCCCAAATAGGATTCCTTTTGACTGATAGTTCAGATCCTCAGAATGTAGCTACGCCACATACGACGGTTAATGTAACTGGGACTAGCGGTCCATCATCAACAACTTCTTCTGCAACAACGTTTTCAACCACAACTACAATTCGATCGCAATCGGCAGTATCGTGTAGTACACTTTCTGGCTGCACTGCATCGCTTCTTCCTGGTCAAAATGCAACAATAGGAAACTGGACGATAGAGCTGTACAATTCGTATAATCAATATGGTGCGATTCTAATGATCTTCTACATGGGTAGGTTGGTAGCCAGTCCCGGAATGCAGGGCCAGAGTCCTGAGAATTTCACATCGAATGGCGAGATTCTTACAGTATCTATATTGTCTTCAACAACAAGTTCTGCCTCATTCAGACTTTCCGTATCCCTTCCGATAGAATCTACGAGTACTTCTACTGTAACTACAACTGTTCCAACCACACAACCAAAGCCTACCACTGTCAAAACAACAACGTCAACAGTAGCAAGCGCCACGACCACATCGACCACAGTTGTTACCACCTTGACTCCGACTACTTCAACACAAAGTCCAACGACTACGGTTGCAACAACCACAATATCTTCAACAAGCAGCTCGCAGCCAGGAATACTTCAACAGATATGGACCGCAATTACAAACTTCTTCTCTCATATATAATGTTAGATTACCTAGGTTTATATTTAGAATTTAACCATCCAGTATGCTTGGTATAATTGTTTCTATGGTTAGAAGTGCGCTTAGATCCCGTTTTTATATGGTTTTTACATAATTGGACAAGTTACTACGATACATAAAGACCATACTCTTGGAGTTTCGTTTTTAGGAGAGAGCCTCCGGCGAGGATTGAACTCGCGACCTCGTCCTTACCAAGGACGCGCTCTACCACTGAGCTACAGAGGCATGCGTTAACTTAGACCGATAAGACTATTAAACTTATTTCATTCCGTTTTGCAACTTTCAAGGAAAACTTTTTAAAAGGTCCACGCCAGTTCGTACCGGAGGACAACAGTCTATGCAAATAAGAAATTCTGCACGCCTTGAAAGGAAAATAGCATTGCTAAATGCTGACGCGCTTGAGGAGCTGCGCAAGGTTAGGAGGCTCGGCGAATATGCCGGTATGTCAGACATCTTTATAGCGAATGGTTGGTTCAACGTAGACGCTACGGGAAACATTGTGCTTAGCAGATACGTCAAGTGGGAGGCCAGGGAGAGCGCAATGGAGGGCTTGCGGGTAGCGACAAAAGAGGAAGGAATAGCGCCAAGGAATATCAAACGAAAGTGGATGGAGCGTAACGGTTTCCGATCCGCAATCGAAAGGTTCTTCAATGGCAGTTTTCACGAAATGGTTGCGGCAAGCTTCCCCGAGGAGAACATACAGCCGTGGGAATTGGAGAAGGTACCGTGGGGATTCTTCGACGATGTCGAGAACAGGAAGAAGGCTACGCGATGGCTCTTTGAAGTCAAGCTTTTGAAGGATCCCAGGGAGGCGGATAAGAAAGACTTCGAGAACAATGGACTTTCGAGCTTGCTGTATCGTCATGACATTATGGGAAGCCCCTGGCGACTCGTTCACGAGGCATATCCAGAGATAAGGCCATGGGAAATGCCCAGGATGCCAATGGATATGAGGCTCTCTGCGGAAGAGACCCGGGAGATGGTAATGATGAGGGCAAAGGATGAGGGGATTGATCCCCTTGATCTACCTAAGAGGTGCATTCCTGCCAGTGTTATAAAGGAACACCGTCGCGTAGTAAACGTGCTGATTTTTGCAGGTATCGCTGTCACAGATGAGGATATAAGGTATGTGAATACAAGAAGATCAAGGAATAGCGCAAGATCACGCGCATTGAAGGCAGCACAGCGGCGCAGCAGCGAGGCAGCAACAAAGGCAGCTTAAGTGTCTCAAATGCCATTCCTTGCAGAAAGGTTCACGGATCCGCTGGGCTGCGACCTCTTCTCCGCTGATGCGCTCGTCTTCAGCGGGAAGATGCTTGCAAAGACAAGTGCGCCTGAGGCAAGGAAGAGCGTCGGGAAGCCTATGAGCGTAGACGCTCCTGCCACTATGGCCCCGAAGAAGTTGCCTATGCTTCCCGCTCCATTGTATATGCCAAGCGCATTGCCCCTCTTCTTGTCCCTCAGCGCCTCAAAGACAAGCGCATATGACGAAGTATAGTAGAATGGGTACGTTATGCCTGCCACAAGCGCATAAAGCAGGATGTTTGCAGTGAAGAAGCTTATTCCAGTGACCACGAAGCTCACCGCTATAAGGACGTACGAGAATGCCCTGATGTAGTTCATGTTCATGTAGGTCCTGTAAAGCCCGTCCCTCTCGCTTGTTCTTGTCGCATAGCGGAATACTACGGTCTGCAGCACGGTAGCTATCATTATCACCAGGAAGATCTCCGACTCGGTAAGCCCGTGTATCTGCAGCGATGCCGAATACTCGGTATTGAACATGTTCACCCCAAGGCCGTAGACGAAACAGGAGATGCAGAGCAGGAGGAAGGTGTTGTTTATGTATTTGCGCCAGCTTATCTTTCCCACGCTGTCCTTGACACCATCAAGCCTTGGAACGCTGCTGAACCTGAACGGATACGAGAACATTGATATTATGAGCGATCCCGCATGCTTTAGTATCGATTCCTCCTTTGTCATGTTGACCATCGGCTCCAGGATCAGGAAGTAAGCAGCTACAGCAGATGCCATTGATGAGATCGCGAAGACCAGGGTAAGCAGCCTGAGTGTCGCAAGACCAGCCACTATGGCAGCCACGGTAAGGCCGAGGCACATCCCTATGTTGGAGATCATCTGCAGGTTGGAGAAGTTCTTTGACCATTTGCTCTCCTTGTCAGTCTCCATGACCAGGAGGTTGTATGCAGTCGGGTTCGCCTGCTGGAAGAACGCGATTCCTGCATACAGGGCTATGATCGTGGATATCGAGGTATAGAAGTACATCAGAAGCAGCAGGAACGTTATGCCCACGTATGATATGAGTATGAACGGCTTCCTCTTCCCGGTGAGGTCCGCAAGCCTGCCCCAGAAGAAGGCGCTGACCATGGCAACCCCATTGAACGCGCCTACGGCTATGGCCACCGAGAGTACGCTGCCTCCGGTTACGAGCAGGAAAAGGGGCACGAATGTTGAGAGTGGAGCGTAGGCAAGACTGGCCGGTATCGTGGCCAGCATCCAACGTGTGTAACCACCTGAAGCTAACAGCCTGGGATTTTTGTGCATATCATGGTCGCTTGCTCCAATATTCAAAGACGAAATAACTGGGCGATTATCCTAACCAAAAGTTAAGAATATAAAGGCTACACCCTAAGCCGTAATAGTGGCGGTAATGAGGGATGGGTTTGTTCCGCTGCTAAACCAGCTTCCCCGCGTCCTTAAGCAGCTTCACGAACTCCCCTTCCTTTATATCGTCAATTGAGTAGATCCTTATGTGGCGCAGGCCCTTTCCCGTTCCTTCGAGAAGCCTTGACTTGATCATTGCGCCCTTGAAGAACCCGAGGTTGAGATGATCGCTATAATTCATTATGTTTGCAACGATCTTGCCCCTCACAAGGAATGTGGGCGCGCCCCACTTCACAGCCTCCTCAGACCCAGGCAGCGCCCTCTTCACAATCTGCCTTATACGCTCCGCCATCTCCCTTTTCCGGGGCTCCATTGCCTTTACAACCCTGTCAACATCGCTCATGTGTCCACCTTGAATATCACCCATTCCGGTCTGTCCGGAAGGCTTTTCGTGAACCCGGACCGTGGTTTCCTTATGTCCGGGAAGTTTATCCACGGATTCATCCAGCCGCTTTTCACCTTTACAAGGTAATGCCCTCCAGGATATCTTCCTCCTTTTTCAATAAAGACTATCGACCCTTCCTTCGCATTCAGGTTTCCCTTTACCCGCTTATACGAATACTTAAGACCGGCACGTGAGAGAGCCCTGGTCAGCTCAAAGCAGTAGTAGCCCTTGGTGCTTGGCTTCCTTTCCCTGAAGTAATTATGCTGCGTGGTTCTGTATGACCTGCCTATTACGAATGCCACACACGCTATCCCGCAGCCCATCGCGTCTTCTTGCGTTACTGCCTTCATGCATCTCACGGATTGCAGGGGGTCGGATTTGAACCGACGAAGGCTCTAAGCCACAGGATCTTAAGTCCTGCGCATTTTCCGTGGCTCTGAAGAAGCCATTCCAGGCTCTGCCACCCCTGCATGTAGATTCTATCTCTGGCCAGGTATATAAAAATGCATTAGGAAGAGCAGGAGAGTCAGGCGTACATCGACGGGCCCTGGTCTGGGTTCGGGTTTTCCAGAGTATCGTTGGTGTCCTTCATCTTCTTGCTCAGGCTCCTTATCTTTGTCTCGACCATCTTTGCCTCCTTCTCAAGATCGTCGAGGTTTATGTTCATGTTCATCAGCTTGTTGAGCCCCTCTATCGCAAGCTCCGCATACTTAGGATCCATGATAGTCGGGTTAACCTCCACCAGCAGGTTCATCATGGGTATCTTGAACATGTCCGCATTGGTCATAAGTATCGCGCCTATGCCAGCTATGACTCCCTCGGCTATAGGCTTTATTCCTACGCCGCCAGCCTTCCTGATTGTATCAGCGTCTGGCGAGGCTATGTAGATGCTGTTGCCCGGGCGCTGCGCAGGCATGCCGCTTATTGAGACTATCCTCACGATGCCGTACTTCCTTACGAAGTTGAGCAGCTCCATGCTCAACTGGTATATCAGGTCAGAGGGTATCGTGAACTCGGACATTATCAGCACAATCTTCGTATTGTCGTCCTTGTATATCCTCGATGGGAACATAGGCACGCCGTTGTGTATCGTTGCGATCGGCGGGAAGAGGTCGCTCTCGAGATGACCTATGTACTCCATGTCAAGCTTCTCTATCATGTAGCTACCTGCCATAGATCCGACAAGGCCTGCCCCGGGGAACGCCTCTATAAGGCTGTATCCCTTCAGGTTGATCTCCTTGGAGAGCTTTATGCTAATCATTTGTGTCAGGATTAGATTGCAGCAAACGTATTTAAACCACTGCCAAGTGCATAAGAAGCAGGATCACTCGTGAATTACATTGACGCGGTCGCGTCCCTCCCTTATCTCGAATTCATCCCCATGGATCAGGGTCTTAAGCGCCTTGGTGTACCCGTTTGTGGATATCGATACCTTCGAGGTTGAGCCGTCGTCGCTCACCTCCAGCCTCAAACGCGATCTGGTGCCTCTGAACTCATAGGTTGCCTCATTACCAAGCCGCACTGCCCCGTTAAGTAACGGCCTGCCGTCAGGCATGCTGCGGATCTCGAATCTCAGGGGCATGGTAATCCGGAAGAGAGTTCCAGTTTAGGGTATTTATAGATATGCTCCTGAAGCGCGCGCATAGCTGCATGCTCATGCGCTCGGAGAAAAGGGACTCTATAGGACAAAATAACAGAAACCAGTCCATATTGTGTAAAATCATAGTGCAATTTAAATATGATGAATTTCACTCTCTATTGTGAGTCATGCTTACTGGCGATACCATGACCACTTCCCACAATAGTGCAACACCACGCAAAGCTCCTTTGAACAAGGACTCGAAGGAGAGGATAAGCAACGCGATACTGCGAGAGCTGAGCATGGATGCTAGGCAGAGCCTTAGCTCCATAGCCGATAAGGTCAGTGCGAGCAAGACCACAGTATTCAACGAGCTCAATGCCCTGATAGAGCAGAAGGAGATAAGGTTCGTGCCGGAGATAAACCTTGACGAGCTCTGGAGGCACGAGATGCTCTACACGACCAAATGGATGCAGAAGAGGGAGTTCAGGCAGCTCGACATACACCAGATAGGGTTCACAGAGTACATATGCTTTGTCAAGTTCCTGGGCAAGAAGCCTTCTGATGCTGAGATATCCAAGGCGGTGGCGAACTCTTACGTGCCGCAGAACGTATCAGCCCTGTACGGCAGATACGACCTTTTCATGTACCTGGTGGCAAGAGACCATGCTGACATAAACGTTTTCGTCAATTCCTTCCACAAGGTCCTTTCAGGATACAAGATGCTTGTCAGGATAAGGCCGATAAGGAAGAGCCTCGGCTTCTTCCCTCTCAGGAACGAGCTGATAATGCAGTTCAAGCTCCCGGAGAAGTATAAGAAGCTATTGATCACGCTAAACGAGGATGCAAGGGGGCAGCTGAGCAGCGGCGAGGGAATGGACAAGAACACGATCGCATACATATACAAGACCCTGCTAGAGTACGGCATAGTGAGCAGGACGACCATGTACATGAGGAACCCGGACAATGACTTTGCGGGCATAATCTCGTACAGCATAATCGACCACCAGCAGTTCCAGAAGAACAAGTACAAGTGGTTCGAGCACCTTGTCAAGATGGACAGCAACAAGCTGGGCACTTACACGTTCATGGCAGATGTACATGAGCCCTATGGGGGCATAATAATAGCCAACGCAAGGAATGCGGCCTGCTTCGACGGGATCAAGAAATCGATAGAGAATCTTAGGCTGGGCATCGAAATGGAGAGCCTTATACTTTCAAGGCCGATTCTCGGAGACCTCGGAGTAAGGAACTTTGATCTTAGGTATTCGAACCAGTACGGCATGCTCGCTACCGAAGGCATTGTGCCGAAACTCTCAAAGGAGGAATACGCCAAGGACAGGGCAAGGCAGGCATATATAGAGATATAGGTTTTCGAATGCGCAGGGGAAAGAACAGGGCAGGCATATATATAGAGGTATAAACAATTAGTAAGTGGCAAGCGTGAGCTTATGGCAATAGACAGGGATGCTGTCAGGACAAAGTTTAGGGATGAGATAGGCAGACGCCTAGGTCGCTCTGAGCGAGTAAACTTGTATAGAACCCTAGACACCATAGAAGAAATAAACGCAGAATTGAAAGACCAAGACTTCACAGGACGTATAATCGACGCGCTAGCGCCTATGGCAAGAAGGGACTTGGTTACTACTGCTCACATTGCTTCAGCATTAAATAGAGCGGCGAGGCACCCAAATAGCAGGTATCTAATTGACGGAGCAGAAGAGGTCAGCAGAGTAAAGGTTGTAGAATCATTGTTCGACGAGTTAAAGTTGTATGAAGGCGAAAGCCCTGCGAGGGGATGGGCAGCTGCGCAAATCGTGCTTACTGAACTTCAGAAA
>JASHTL010000082.1 GCA_030040595.1 Microcaldota archaeon | reverse complement strand
GATGTAGAAAAGCAGCGCTATATACGCCGACGCTTTTATTCCGAAGGCCTTTGCAAAGCTCCTGACATTCCTTACCCTGGCGTCGCCCTTGATGTCGCGTATTGTCCCGTGCATCTCGCGGGCAAGGCCGCTAAAGAAGATCATTGCCGCAACAAGCATTATTGCAACGCCGATACTGCTGCTCTCCACATAGCTGCCGTAGATGAACGGTATGGCCATCGAGAAGGCTATGTAGGCGTTGCCCCAGAAGAGGACCTCCTTGAGCCTGTAGCTGTAGAGTAGCGATAGGCCCGCGAAGATTACCGATATCAGGAACGCATACTCGTTTATCGGTATGCTCGCAGCTATTCCTATCGCCATGCAGAGATACGTTATCGCAAGGGCATCGCATCTCGTGAGCTCGCCGGTCACCAAGGGCCTTTTCTTCTTGTTCGCCCTATCCACCGCAACGTCATAATAATCGTTTATCGCGAAAGCGCCCACGCTTATGAATATTGGCGTTATCAGGCTGAGCACGAATATAGGAAGGTACGGTATGCCTCCGGAGATCAGCTCCGCGGCTATTACCGCCACGACAAGCATCAGGCTGTGTTCTATCCTTGTGAGCCTGAAGACTGCGCCAAGCTTAGACATGTTAATTAAGATGCACCTAAAACTTTAAAACTGCTCATCTGCCATTGGCAATGGCTTTTATCATCTGCTCGTCCAGCGCACCCTGGAAGAACGGGCTTGCGGAGTAGCCTGCCTTCTGGAGCTGCAGCGCGAAGATTCCTGACTGTGAGCCTACGGTGTAAATGACCTTGGGCTCGCACAGGCTTACGTATTCCAGCGCCTGCTTGAAGTCCGCGTGGTCGCTCAGCGGGAACTGCACATCTGTCTCGAAAGTCATGACCTTTGCCCATCCAGTCGCAACAGCGGTAAAGGCCCGCCTCTCGGTCCTCCTTTCCACCTCAATCTTGTTCTGGGTGAGCTTCGATATGTTAACTATGCCGACGAAATTGTCTCGCGGCTGCGATTCCGAGGCTACCTCGTAGTCCAGCCTTACCCCGAAGGAGGTATATACTTTATTTATCTCTCCGACCTTCTCGTCCACTACCGGCGCAATGCCGATCTCATTGAATATGCTGATCAGCTCCTGCGCCTTTCCCGCAGAATAGGCTCCGAAGAGAACCGTTCCCCAGTTCACTTTCTGTTTGGTGTAGCACTGTATCGCTGCTATTACATCCTCACGGGAATCAAAGACCACGTTCGGGTTCGGGTATGTCGAGTCGATTATCAGCACGTCAGCCTTCCTGACCTCTATGCCCTCGGTAGCATAGGCCTTCTGCATCTGGTAGTCACCTGTGTAGACAACGGAATAGCCGTTCTGATCAGAGTCAACGTAAAACTGCCTCGAACCGAACATGTGCCCTGCGTTCAGCAGTCTTACGCCAGGGGGCACTGCAGCCATTGTGACCTTCTTCCCCTTACTTTCCAGTAGCGCCCTCGTCACCTCGCTCGTTATGGTGCCCTTCCCTTTCCTTATGCCCGAGGTGTGGTCGGAATGCGCATGAGATACGAAATTTAGGTCAGAGTCAGGCTCATGCCTGTCCAGCGCCACACGATGCCCGTTAACGCGCAATCCCATCCAGTCGCCCTTGTGTCGGATAGGGTATCAGCCTTTATATACCTGATTAGCGAAATTTACTATTACAATACCCGGTCGATTTATGGTTGAGAAAGTTATAATACTTGGAGGAGGACCAGCAGGGCTATCAGCGGCCATATACACGGCCAGAGAAGGCTTCGAGCCTCTGGTGATAGCTGGGTTCACCGCCGGCGGCCAGTTATCCCTGACCACTGTTGTCGAGAACATACCTGGATTTCCTGACGGGATCATGGGTCCAGAGTTCGTCGCGCAGATGAGAAGGCAGGCGGAGAAGTTCGGAACAAGATTCATTGACGGAGATGCCACGGCCGTGGACCTCAAGTCAAGGCCTTTCAAGGTCACTGCCGAAGGAAAGAATTACGAGACAGAAACTCTGATAATAGCAACCGGCGCAAACGCGAAATGGCTTGGCATAGACTCTGAGAAGAGGTTCATTGGTCATGGCGTATCTAGCTGCGGCACATGCGATGGGCCCTTCTTTAGGAACAAAAACGTGATAGTTGTAGGTGGCGGTGACACGGCAATGGAGGACTCGATATTCCTCACGAGGTTCGCAAAGAGCGTTACAATTGTGCATCGGCGCGATTCGTTCAGGGCTAGCAAGATAATGGCCGAGCGCGCCATGAATAATCCTAAGATAAAGGTGTTGTGGAACTCGGTTATCGAAGAGATAAAAGGGAACGGCTCAGTGAATGGCGTAAGGATAAGGAACGTGTTGGATAACAAGATCACGGAGATGCTAATAGACGGCGTTTTCGTAGCAATAGGATATGCGCCAAACACCGGCATATTCAAGGGCCAGCTCCAGACAAACGAGAACGGATACCTGATAACAAAGGAAGACGTGCTCACCGATATAGACGGCGTTTATGTTGCGGGAGACGTCGCAGACCATCTCTACAGGCAGGCCGCCACCGCATCTGGCAGCGGCGTAAAGGCCGCATTGCGCGTGCGCGAATATTTCCAGAAGAAGGAATAGTGCTCTCAACTGATTTTCATGGCCACAAAACAAACCGGCAGACCCCATGTCTCTGTAGTGATACCAACTCTCAACGAGGCGCCGAACATGAACGAGCTCCTTCTGGGAATAAAGAAACAGCTGGGCGGGCAGAACCACGAGATAATAGTCGTTGATGGCGGTTCCAGGGACGGCACCGTGAAGATCGCCAGGAGATTCGGCGCAAGGATATTCTATGACAACAACGGCAAGGGCGCAGCCCTTATCAAGGGCCTGCATGCGGCCAGAGGCGAGATCCTTGTCTCGATGGATGCGGACCTTTCGCACAGGCCTGACGAGATGAAGCTTCTTGTCGATGGAATAGAGATAGGGTACGACCTCTGCATGGGATCGAGGTTCATAGCAGGAGGAGGCACTGACGACATGCCCCTTACGCGTGTCATCGGGAACAAGTTCTTTGTCTGGCTTGTGAATGCGCTCTTCGGCGCAAACTACAGCGACCTCTGCTACGGATACAGGAGCTTCAGGAAGCAGGCGCTGCACAGGATGCGGCTCGAGGAGCACGGATTTGGAATTGAGACAGAGATAAGCATAAAGGCGATAAAGTCCGGGCTTAAGGTAATGGAGGTGCCGAGCCGCGAGAAGAAGAGGGCAGCTGGGGAGGCAAAACTCAGGACGTTCAAGGACGGGTACGCCATACTCGAGACGATACTGAAGAATATCGCATGACAGGTTCTAGACAAAGAGGTAGGCAAGCGCCTTGGCATCATTCACCATGTCGCTTATCTTCGCATACTCGTTTGGCACGTGTGCAAGTTTATCCTCGTCAGCAGTAAGCCATACTATTGCCTGCATGCCTGCCATTCTTGGGTATGCCGCAATGGTGCTGCCTCCTATGCCCTCGAACTTAAGGTCTATGCCACGAAGGTCCTTGAGCGACCTTGCAAGCAGTTTTATAATCTCTGAATCCTTTTTGGTAATTGGCGCAGGACCCTGTCGCTGCGGTGTTTCAATGGTTATCTTTACAGGCCTGAATTCCTTTCTTGATGCCACAGACTTAATATCCCTTACTACGTCATCAAACCTGTATCCGGGGAGAACTCTGCAATCAATGTAAGCAACATCTTTACCTGGAAGTATGTTTACGCTATCAACATTCTTCTCGTGCTTAGTCATTTCAAAAGTGGAACGATCCGAATTGAAGAGCTTGTTTCTCTTGGCGTATTTCTTGTGCAATAGCCGATCCACCTGGTCAAGTAAATGTATCATGTACCTGAATGCATTCTTGCCATTTTGCGGGGTACTCGCATGCGTCTGCTCTCCCTCTATGGTTATCTTAACCCAAAGCACCCCCTTTTCCCCTATTTCTGCATAACTGCCGTCCGTCCTGCCCCAGTCAGGCACAACAAACATGTCCTGTTTTGCGAATATGCCTTCCTTCATCAATTTCTGCATGCCGTATGTACTTCCTTCCTCTTCGTTGGCAACCAGCACAAGTCCGTAATTGTACCTAAGAATTGCCTTAGATTCCTTCAGGGCCCTAAGCGCATACATTCCCGATATGATTGCCTGACCATCGTCGTTGGTCCCCCGGCCATATACCTTATCACCTACTATTGCCGCCTTGTAAGGATCGGTTTTCCATGCGGATAAGTCGCCTTCTGAAACCGTGTCGATGTGTGCAACGATCCAGATTGTGCGCTCGCTCTCCCCGATTCTTGCAACGATGCTCGGCCTGTCTGTGGAAGTGTCGTCCTTGTAAGTGTACCTTTTTGTCTTTATGCCCCAGTTCTTTAGAACAGACTCCAGAAAATTGGCCCTGTCTGTTTCCCCAGTGCCCCCGCTCTTCGCAGAGACCGACTTTATAGATATCACCTTGGACAGGGTCTTGACCATCTCTGTCTTCGAAGAGTCTATCTCATCAGAAATGCGATCAAAACCGGCCTTCATCTATGCACCTTTGCGCACGGCATCGAAATTACACGTCAACCTATTTAAACCCCAGCACAGTAATAAATTCATGGCATCATCAAAGAAAAGTGTCCCCGAAGATGAAGACGAAGATGAAGAGGAAGAAGACGAAGAAGAGGAAAAGCAGCAGAAGCGCCCTGCATCTGCCCCGGTAAACCTCTCCGAGCCCCTTTTCTTCTGGGTTATCGTGCTCATACTGGCTCTATTTTCCATGGTCGTGACTGCTGACACGAAGGCGTTTGCCGTCGGCTCTGCAATGTACGAATTCCTTCACGGCGCTTCCAACTTCTTCTTATTCGGCACCGGCACGCTGATACTGCCGCTCATAGTCGGCGCTGTCATAGGCGCGGAAGTCGGCACCAAGGCAAGGTCCATAGTAAGCGCCCTCAAATCGGGCCTGCTGAACGGCGTGTACGCCGGAATAGTGTACGTGATAGCGATAGTCATCATATACGAGGTGCTCGTATACGTGCTTCCCAGCAGCGGCGTGACGCTAAGTTTCTTGGAAAACAACCTCGTCATACCGCAAGTGATCATAGTAATTGTGCTTGTCGAGGTATTCGCGGTGCTCACACACGGAAGGAAGGTCGGAGTCTGACTCACAGGATTACTGCGGATAAGTGCCTATACCTTGGAATAGATCATGAGATTGGGGCCTCCCTGCGCGCCCCCATACGCTGAATAGGGATTGCTCACGTTGTACACCAGCTTATACCATGTGAGGTTTGCATATACGCACGAATCGTAGCTCTGCACCACCCCGGATGAGATGTCCATGCTGATCGTTCCTCCGGTTATCAGGTCCGTACCTCTCGGAAGGCCTGAAAGGTACGCGTAATTGCAATTGTCCAGTGGATCAACTTTGTATTTGTATCCGGATATCAGGTTTGCGTTGTTCTCGAAGAGGAAGGTCCCTAAGAATGTGGCATTCGGGTTTTCGGCGGCGTACTGCAGGAACGCGTGCACCGTGTACATGGAAGCCCTGTAGATTCCTATGTCCCAGTTCAGCACCAGAATGCTGGACAGTAGAACAATGGAGAAGAGGGTAAGAGCCGCAAGCTTGTCGGCGCGCTTTTTATTGCGCAGAAGCCTTTCGATTCCGATGGCTGTTACAACCACGATGGGAAGCACAAGGATCTCTGCAAGATACGCCTGCTCGTCAATAAGGTATACAAGCAGCTTTCCGCTTGAGCTGGAGACCTGGTTGGGGAAGAACATAAGCGAAAGCAGGTAGAACAGAAACATCGTGGGGAAGAAGAGCTGCCATGTGTTCTTCTTGCCTCTCCTGAAGTAAATGCACAGAACAGCCATTCCTATAAATACGGGGAAGATGACCCCTGAGTATACGAGATTGTCATTGGTCTGAAGGTTGAGCAGCAGGTTTATGTAGAATGAAGGGTCTCCGGTGGTGTAAACGAGGCAGAAACTGCCAATACACACGCTATTAAGTGCCTGGGTCTGGTGTTCGTAAAGGAAGATTGCCCTGTTGACGTCCGGATAGAGTAAGAAGTTCCCTGACTGGTAGAAATAGAAGGCGCCTATTATCGAGTATGCAACAGCGAAGCCCAGAAAGAGCAGTGATATGGCGACGACCCTGTCGCGAATCTTCCTTTTTAGCACGGCGCTGCACAAGAGCGCAAGGACAAGGAAAGGAAGGAGCAGAAGTCCGACCGGGTTAGTTATGTATGAGATCCCGATGAAGAAACCGCAAAGGATATAGAAAAGGATGCGCCTGCGAGACTTCGGCGCTGCATCCTCTGCAACGATAAAGAAGTAAACCGATATGGTCAACGCCATGGCTGCTGGTACCAACGGTTGTACGTGCGTCGAGAAGAGCACGTCAAGAGGCATGAACGCGAAGAGTGCAGTTCCTATTATCGCGGCACGCCTGTTTGCTATCTTCTCTATTATCAGGAAGAGGAAGATGCCCTCTATTACGGAAGTCAAGATAACATAATATATCGCCAGATTGGCAGAATAGCCGAAGGCGTACATTAGCAGGAGCTCGGGGTACTCGAGGCCTACGTAGAACTGGAAGATCTGCGCTGGGTTGAAGTACATATCGGTTACGTTGCTGTAATTTATGGATCTGTAAACCGAGAAGTTTATGGGATTGTCGAAGATAACCCTGCTTGCGAAAGTCGAGAGGTAGATGCCTTCATCCTGCGTGTTCGAAAAGATGGGGCCTGTGTAGTAATAGAACCGTACCGCAAGGATTAGGAGCACAAGTGCAGCAATTGTAGCATATCTTGCAATTGAACTCTTCATCAGCTACTCGCCCCTAAAGACATTGAGAGATTGGTAGTTAATACTTTAAACAGTTGAGCCAATCCACAACCTTTGCATATTATGATCAGCCTGCTTCCTTAGTGAGTCACTCAGCGGCATCAGTTGCGTGGTTACTGCAGCCAGGGGCGTCCAGAGACCTGAAAACATGAGTTTAGTTGGCAGAAATCATATAAAATACCGACTGACGTACCACTTGCAATGGTGTACAAAATACAGGTACAAAGCCTTGAACACTACCATTCTGATAAACGAGTGCATAATGCTCTCTCCGCACTCTGAATGAAGAAACAAATGTTTATTCAGATGGCGCCACCTACCTATATTATCTGTGAAGCGCCATACCAGTTTTTAATCTCTTCTGAGGTAATTTTAAGCATGCGGGATATGCGTTTTAGGCTTCAGAGTGCGATCGAATATCTGACTGATTACGGCTGGGCCATACTTGTCATAGCCATGCTTGTGTTCACTCTTTACATCTTCGGATTCTTCAACACCACCATGAACCAATGCTCACTTGGATCAGGGCTCTCCTGCCAGGACGAGTACCTGGCGCCGAACGGAATACTGACAGTGACAGTTCTCCAGGAGACAGGGAACCCTATAAACGTTACAGGAATAGCGTGCGCCGAGGGCAACAGCAGCGTGAAATTCCAGCCAGTAGAGGATATACAGGATTCAGGCACCAGCCATACGTATTCGGTACAGTGCTATACTTCCTCTGGCACCGCCTATTCCTCGACCACAGGCACGGTCTTCAAGGGAAGCGTGGACGTTAAGTACGAAGCTCAATACACCGGATACACACACACTGTTTACGGCATTGTGGAGACATCTACTTCACCGGGAGCGCCAGGGCTCACAACATTATCTACAACCACCTCATCCACATCATCCTCAACAACATCGTCAACAACGTCATCCACAACATCATCCACGACCTCCTCAACAACCAGCTCTACGTCCACAACCTCAACCACAACTGCAATTACGTCATGCTATCAACTTACCCTTTCTTACGGTACCGGAGGCGCGTCAGTGAATGCCCTGCCTGCAAACTCCGTCGGGTGCTCCATTGGCAACTACATATACAATGCTGCAATAACGCTCACCGCAACTGCGAACTCAGGATACTCATTTAACAGCTGGACCGGCACGTCATCCAGCACCTCAAATCCATGGTCATTCACGATGCCAGCCTCATCCGCATCCGAGACCGCAACTTTCTCTGCATGCTATCCGCTTACCCTTTCTTACGGTACCGGAGGCGCGTCAGTGAATGCCCTGCCTGCAAACTCCGTCGGGTGCTCATCTGGCAACTACATATACGACGCTGCAGTAACCCTTACAGCAACTGCCAACTCAGGATATACCTTCAATAGTTGGACCGGCACGTCATCCAGCACCTCAAATCCATTGTCATTCACGATGCCAGCCTCATCCGCATCCGAGACCGCAACTTTCTCTGCATGCTACCATCTTACCCTTTCATACGGCACTGGAGGCGCATCAGCCACCGCCTCCCCTTCCAACTCCGTTGGATGCACCTCTGGCAACTACATATACGACGCTGCAATAACCCTTACAGCAACTGCCAACTCAGGATATACCTTCAATAGTTGGACCGGTACTTCATCAAGCACAGCTGATCCATGGTCATTCACAATGCCGTCGAGCGCGGCAACAGAGAACGCAGGCTTTATTATACCACCAGTCTGCCTGGCCACTGTATACACATACTATAGTGCGACAGTACCCAACTCTGTAACATTCAGCTATACCTTGGTCGGTGGTGGTGGTGGTGGTGGCGGTGTAGGGACTGGTTATACAGGAAACGTTGGACACAATGGCGCCATTGTTACAGGAAACGTCGCTCTTACTTCAGGTCAGCAACTGACTATTTACGTTGGCGGCGGTGGCGGTGGCGGCAGTGGCGCCCTTGACTGTAGCGGCGGATGTTCGGGCGGCGGTGGCGGCGGATCAGGATACTATGGTGGCGGCGGTGGCGGAATAACGAGCGGCAGCGAAGGTGGTGCAGGCGGCGGTGGCGGCGGAAGCACTTCACTT
>JASHTL010000081.1 GCA_030040595.1 Microcaldota archaeon | reverse complement strand
AACAAAGTTCCACAGATACATACAGCAAAGGGGACAGCAGGGCATAGGCGCAACAGGGTGCACGCTGTACGCGCAGGTGACTACGGGGAAGCCTATACACGTGAAGTCGGGCACAGGCAAGGGCGCATACGAATGCGACCTCTCGCTTGACATAAAGTCCAACAAGCCGTTGGTGGCCAACCTTGTCAAGTCGGAAGGCACGTACCGCGGAACATCGGTGAGCGGCGAGTTCGGTGACGTCAAATACGAGTCCAGCGATCACGGGGTATACGAGTACATAAAGAGGACTGCGCTCTCCAATCCCCATGCTACTATCAAGCTGATTGAGCCTGACGGCAAGGAAGCTGTATTCCTGAGGTCCGTGCAGGAGCTGCCGAAGAAGCCTAGGCAGATAAAGCCGCATCCGCTGGGAATAGGCACAAGCGACCTGCTTGACGCTGCGCACTTTAGCGAGAACAGGAAGACGTCAGCGTTCCTAATTGAGGCTTTCTCAAGGGTGACGCAGAACAAGATAGACGAGATAAAGGGGACAGACCAGAGCATAGACATGGCAGCGGACCCGCACGCAATGGCCTGGGCAGACGCGGAGAGGCTGATCAAGGCGATAAAGCAGGTAAAGTGGATAGCCCCTGACCTTGACTCGCTCTCCACGATAGGCGAGGGCCAGATAGAGATCGCTGTCAAGAATATACTGAACCCGCAATTCAGCGCGGTGATAGAGAGAAGGCCCAAGGTCTTCAGGGGAGGAATACCTTTCGTAGTCGAGGCATGCATAGCGTATGGCGGAAATGCGGGAAGGGACACAGCTGAGGGGTCCAAGGGCAATATACTCAGGTTCGCGAACAAGGTGCCGCTTCTGTTCGACGGCTCAGCATGCGCAATAACAACAGCGGTGAACGGTATAGACTGGAAGAGATACAACATAGACAACTTCGAGGAGCAACCTGTGAGCGTATTTGTCAATGTTTCAAGCGTCTATATCCCCTATTCCGGAGTCGGCAAGCAGGCGATAGCGCAGGAAGATGAGATAATAGACGAGATAAAGCTTGCGGTGCAGGACTGCGGAAGGGCCTTGCAGAGGCACATCCACGGGATGAGGAACAAGGAACTCAAGGAGACGAGGCTGAACGCGCTCATGAGGTACGTGGACCAGATGTCAAATGACCTCGGAGACGTTACCGGGCAGGACAAGGCCCAGATAAAGAAGTCGCTGATAAGCCTGATAGAGAAAAGGTACAGGGACGTTGACGACGATGAGGCGGAAGGGGATCGGAAGGCGGAGCAGAAACAGGCGTCTGAGGAAGGAGAAGACTGAATAGGGGCAGTCTCTTTCTCATATATACGCTTTGTCTCTCCATGGCACGCCTGTCAACCCCAATTTCTCGTTTTAAAATAGGATAAACGCTTCAGTATCATCAGGCATCTGCATGACTGAGACTAACAGGATAAGAGGGAATGCCTCCGCGCAGCATGAGCTGTATGGTATGCTGAGGCAGCACACAGCGCAAAAGACTTATGTTAGCACGGAAAAGATCACCTTCCACGTCGGAAACGATACCCTGCGAGGGAGGCTCTTTACTCCTGCGTCTGGTCAGGCGAAGGGAGCCGTGTTATTCATACACGGATGGACCGACAGCGGAGAAAATTACGGCCGGCAGGCTGGATCGCTTGCCGGACTTGGTTATGCATCGCTGACATTTAATTTGCGCGGACACGGAGAAGGAGATATGAGGAGCGGAGGCGCACGAGACACGATAAAGCCGGCTGACTCCCTTGCCGACGCTAAGGCAGCCTACGACGAGATCAAGAAACGATTGGGCGATGTCCCTGTGCATGTTGTGGGCATAAGCTACGGAGGGTACATAGCCTCTCTGCTCACCAAGGAGAGAGACGTTGAGTCGCTCGTGCTCAGCAGCCCGGCTCTTTACACCAATGACCAGTCTCTCTCAGAAAAGGAGCGCTACAGGTCAGCCAGAAAACCTGATTCAGGCAACCACGCGCTCGAGGCAATCAGGGAATTTAAGGGCAGGATCTTACTGCTGGAGACGGAGCAGGGCAAGCCTGAAGAGGAAAAAGTTATTACGAGTGCGGTGACTGAAAGCTATGCAGATGCAAGCGGCGGCAGAGTATTACATAAAATTGTCAGAGCCGACCACGGTACAACTCCGAAAAGAGAGCTTAATGGATGGTTTAATGACCGATAGCCAGACCATTGAATACCGCTGGCTCAGAAGACCATCTGGTCAAGGTTGTCCGTGTCGACGAGCATGATGTACTGGTACTCTATGCCCATCTTCAAGAGCTCTGCCGTTTCTCCGTACGAATCGTATAACCGGGCAAGGAAATCCAGCTTCTGCGTTTCCGAGAGAAACACGACATAGATCCTGTACGCGTTGTTTAGCGCGATATCCTTCATTCCGGTTGCCGAGGAGTATATTATGATGTGGATCTGGGTTCCCCTCTTCGTTATGAGCATGTCCATGTGCTGGTCAGCGTCAAGGTCGGTGAAGAGCATCGCGTTCTGCACGCAGTAATCCCTGAGCTTCCTGAATATAGTGAGGTACTCCATGTCATGGCGCGAGTCCTCAATCCACTTCGTAGGGGCATAGTATCCGCTGTTGGAGGAGAGCACATCCTCGCTCACAAGCCTGTTCAGCACCTGGGTCGTGTTCTGGAGGGTTATCGCTACCGGGACGTCCTCGTACCTTATGTTTGAGCCTACGCCGTTCTTTATCTCCTCTGCCGTGAGAGGCATGTACTTCCAGCGATACGCGTAGTTCACCGAGGTGAATATTCCTGTCACCGCCTCCCTGCTGACCTTCAGCCCGACCTTCCTAGTTGGCGGGAAGTTCGGCACGTCAATGAAATAGTCATCTCTCGTAGGCGCCTTGAGTATGATGTTCAGAAGGACTACCACTCCTATGGCTATGGCGAACTCTATGTCGAGAGGCGGTATCTGCGGCCCTGGAGGAGGCGGGTAGGTGGCCTGGTACGTATATACTGCGCTGAACATGCTGAAATTGAAGTATTTCGTGCCGTACTGCTCAACAGAGCCTGGAGGCAGGGAGTAATTCAGCGTGCCGTTCTCTATCCTTCCTGATTCTGTGTACGCGCCGTTGATCTCTGCGCTGTACGAGATGTTGTTTAGCTCGAGCCTGTTGCTCGTGACGTTGAATATGAAGGTGTTGTTCTTGAAGTTGAGGACCACAGGCGAGAGGGTCACGTTAGCGATCTCAACCAGCGCAGCAGTGTAGGGCACAGACTCAAGGTCCTGCAATTCCACTATGTCATAGCCGCTCGGCACCTCGAACGAGTCGTAGCTTATCACGGTGAAGGGCTTCTGGTAGAAGCCTATAGGCACCGCCTGCACAGTATAGCCGCTCAGGTTCATCAGGCTCAGGTGGAAAGAAGTCTGCTGGTCAAAGGTGTTGGAGCTGCTCACAGTTATCGGTATCACCTGCGTTTCGCCGACTACCGACTGCAGGTTGACGTCGCCGTCTGAGAGGTATTCCGGATGGAAAGGTATCTGCTTCTCCACGGTCTTGCCCACATTGGATACAATTATGTCTATCACTCCGGAATAGCTGTCCACTGAGTTAAGCTGGGCTTGGCTTGTAGGGTACTGCATCTGCTCATTCAGGGTGAGCACCGGCACTGTGCCTATCGCAGAAATAGAGTTGGTTATGGCGTATGAGGAATTTCCGTACGCTACCCTATTGAACCAGACTTTCGAGTCTATAAGGGTTGCAAGGTCTTCGGCGAAAGAGCTCTCGTTCCTCCACCCGACCGTGGGAAAGTTGCTCAGCGCTATAAGCGTGCCATTCTCAACGTTGAGATACACTATGTTCCCGTTCACCTGCGCTGCCAGGAAACTGAATGTGGGTTTGGAGAAATTTAGCGGCACTGTAGAATTGCTGGAATAGTATGGGAAGGCGCTAATGGTTATTCCTGACTGGTTCAACACGGTCTTGGTCTGCTGCGGGGTGCTGTAGATCGTTCCGCCGAAGCCTATGGATGTTGAGAAGTTGACGCCCACGTATA
>JASHTL010000080.1 GCA_030040595.1 Microcaldota archaeon | reverse complement strand
TATCCTCTTCCTCATACCCATCGCGAACTGAGTAGGCTCACCTGCGCTCTCGGAGAGCGATGTCTCGTTGAAAGTTGAGAGAAGCCTGCAGTATACTGCAGTGTTGCCACTTTTGCCGTGGAAGCCGAACCTGAATGCGCCGCCGCCAAGGTCGTAGAACTTCTTGACGAAGCTGCCGGTTATCTTGGGCCTGAGCTCATTCACTACCGCGTGTATATCCGCTGATGCGATCTCGCGCAATGGATCACTTATTTGCCGCGCTTCCTCTTCCCTTCCTCCTTGAGCAGATTGGCGAAGAACTCAGTCCTCTTCTTGACGTCGCCTGCACCCTCTATGGCGGTGCCTATCTGCACGCCGTCGGCGCCGCTCCTTATCGTGGAGACGAGCGATTCCCTGTCGCGTACGCCTCCCGCAACTATGTAGGGCACGCTTATCACGCTCTTCACCGACTTTATCATCTCCGGAGGAACAGGTCCGCTGCCCTGGAGCTGCGGGTTGGATCCGGCGTCGGTAACTATGAATCTGTTGCCAAGGTATTCTCCCGCAAGTGCAAGCGCAGCCGCGATCCTGGGCTTCTCCCTCGGCACAAGGTTCGCGTCGCCGACCCACCCGACAGTGCCTCCCGGCGAGACCACGATGTAACCGACGGGCAGGGGCTCTATGCCCATCTGCTTTATTATCGGCGCGGAGAGCATCTGAGCCTAGGTTATCCAGTACGGGTTCCTTGCGTTGAGCAGGGACATGAAATAGACAGCGTCTGCGCGCTTCGTAAGCGTGGCTATGTTGCCTGGGAAGAGAACCACTGGCGTATCGGTAGCTTCCTTTATGCCGTTTGTAACGTAATCGAGAAGCTCGCCTTGCGCTCCTATGCTGCCTCCTATCAGGACTACGTCCGCGCCTCCCTCGGCTGCGCTCCTTCCCGCGTTCATGGCCTCTTCAGGACCCTTGTAGTCCACAGGGTCTATAAGCGTCAGCAGGATTGCGCCATTGTCCTCGAGACGTTCGTGCATGTACTTCTCCACTTTGCCCATTTTCATATAACCGACCTCATTGTTGAGTATCTCTGTTTCTCCACAAACTCCTTGACAAGTTCCTGCGCGCCCATGCGTATGCTTACCTTGGGCCTGTAGCCCAGCTCCTTCCTCGCCCTGGTTATGTCGAGGAGCCTGTTGCTCGTTAGGAACCTCATCTCGTCGCTGTCTATGCCCCTTGTCTTCGCCATCACGTTCATGACTATGTTGCTTATCTGCTTCGTAGGCTTAGGAACCTTGAGGTACTCTGCCGCAAGATCGTAGAGCTGCCTCTGGGTGTGGTCCTCGCCGTCCGAGATGTTGTACACCCTCTTGTCCGATGCCGGTTTCTCGAGCGAAAGCACGAACGCCTGGACTATGTCTGTCACATGTACAACTGCAAGGTGGTTATCGCCGCTTCCGACCAGATAGGCCTTTCCCTGGTTTATGAGGCGGAGCAGCTTGAAGAACGAGTGCTCGAAACCGGGGCCGTAAACCACCGCTAGCCTGAATATAGTATATGCGAGCGTGCCGCTCTCCTCCCTGAGGACATCCTCGGCAAGCATCTTGCTGTAGCCGTACTTGTCCGATGGCTTCAGCTCCGAGTCCTCGGTTAGCCTCTCGCTCCTTGACCTTCCGTAAACATCGGAGGTGCTTGGGAAGAGGATCTTCCTGACGCCGTTGTCTTTGCACGCGTCAATGACCGTTCTCGTGCCTATGACATTGGTGTTTAGTATCTGTTCAGTGCTGTACTTATACTCGCTGACTACAGCGGCGAGATGCACGACAGCATCAGCGCCATCGCACGCCTTGGCCATGGCTCTCGGGTTGGTTATGTCCCCTATATACGGGACTATGCCTGCCGGCAGTGTGAGCACCTGCTCCTTGTTCATTACCAGAGCACGGACCCTGTATCCCTTCCCGACTAGTGCTGTTGATACGTATCTGCCCATTCTTCCGCCTGCGCCGGTTATCAGTACTGTCTTCACGCTATCAAGCCCTGCTCTCCTCGCTCTCGTTCAGGAACTTGCCCGCAAGGAAGCGCGTGTAGCCCTCAGGCACGTTGTTCATCGCATAGGCCTGCCAGTCCTTTCCGAAAGGAAGGTAGACACTCGTCCTTGCGCCCCTCTTTGCAAGTTTCTTCAGCCTCTTGCTGCCGTCGCCGAACCTGAACTCGAATATGACAGACTTGTTCCCCTTGCCGTTGTTCATCAGCCTCTTCACGAGCAGGTCAGGTGGAGAGAGCATGACGGTATTCCCATTGCTGCGCATGTTGCCAATCTGCCTGGCAAGGGCCTCTGATCTTGACTTGTCCTCAGTGCCGTTGAATATGGCCTTGAATGCCTTTACCGCCTTGTGGGTCTTGGCAACCTTGTCAATCTCTGCTGCCTGGGCTGCCAGCCCGAATCCCCTTGCGCCGTCGAACTGGCTTGTCGTGAAATGGCTTCCGGGAGGCACCTCCGCCCATACGAAGACGCCGTACTTGTTCCCCGTCCTTATTATCTCGGAGAGGTTCTCAGCCGCTGTCTGTTCGTCAACGTCGAGGCCGAGCTGGCTCAGCGGCGCCTGTATGCTGGCCTTGAGCCCGAGCCTCGAGATCTGGCGCACAAGCTCGAGGTAGGTGGTGGTCACGTACTTTGCCTTCTGCCTCGTGGCTATGCTGTTGCTGAGAAAGGTTATCGAGACGTGCATGTTCTTGCTGTTGAGCTCCTTTGTCTTTTCAAGAGCCGAGCTCATTGTTGTTCCCGAGACGTGCTTCTTCACCAGCCTGTAAAGAATCTTTTCAACGAAAGAGTCGTCCTTCAATTATACCACTATTTGATATACAATCCATTAAGCTAGTGTTTTCTCCTTGTCCTATTCTATTGCCTTACGCTATTATATATTGCTTGCCAAAGCCTTTTAATAGCGATTTCAATGCTTCACTTATCAGGCGCGGAAGGGACAGGAGGGACCATAAAATCGAGTTCCTCCGACTTCATTGTCAAGGAGATAACAGGGAAGGGGAAGGTGCTGGAGCCTGATACGCGCTATGATGCAGGGTTCCTCGAGGAAATGGAAAACCCGCAGGGCAGGTTCACCACATTCGTGCTCCAGAAGCGTGACTGGAACACGATACAGGCCCTTGTGACAATAGCTAAAAAACTGGGGCACGGAAAGAAATCAATAGGCTATGCGGGCACAAAGGACAGGACTTCAGTATCAGTACAACTTGCAAGCGTATTCGGCACTGCGCCTGACCAGCTTCTTGGCCTGATTATAAAAGACATATCAGTCAATGGCGCGTGGAGGAGCAACGGCGTGGAGATGGGCAGCAACATAGGCAATGCTTTCGATGCGACCATAGAGAATGTAGGCAAACCGGAGAATGCAAACAGGTCTATCGAGGAACTCGGCGGACAGATGCCCAACTATTTCGACAGGCAGAGATTCGGGAACAGGCTCAGCAACGCAAAGATAGGCCTTGCGATAATGAGGAACGATTTCGAAAGCGCAGTAATGACTCTTCTCACCGATGTGACAGGAGAAACAAATGATTCTGCAGTAGAGGCCAGAAAGAGGCTCTTTGAGGACAGAAATTTCGGAGCGGCGCTTGCATATTTCCCCAGATACCTGAAAAACGAGCTTTACGTAATGGGCTACCTGTCTGAACATGCCGGCGATTATGCCGGAGCGCTGAGAAGGCTCCCAAGGGGCGTATCCCTGATGTTCATCCACGCCGTGCAGTCGCTCATATTCAACCTTGAGGTTGAGGAGAGGGTCCGCCAAGGGAATTTCGAGTCAAAGGCATACTGCGGGAGCAACTTCTACGGTTTCCCAGACTCTGCGAACGTCACAGATGAGAGAAGTGACTTTGCGATGGTACCTCTTATAGGCTACGAAACCGCGGAGAAGTACGTGAGCGACGAGGAACGCATAACGATGGACAGGATCGGCATATCCAAGGAGTCGTTCAACATAAAGAGCATGCCCGAATTGAGCATGCGCGGATCATTCAGGCCGATCCTCGCGCCTTTCAAGGATTTCTCAATGGATCAGGGCAATGGAAGCATGAGGCTTTCATTCTCCGTGCCTACCGGCTCTTACGCGACTGTGCTCATAAACGAGATAACGAAATCGGAGGAGCTGGACCTTGACAGCCTGTTTTCGAGTTGACCTGAGGTCACTCAACAATCTTGTCGAAGACCCTTTTGACATTATTGTATGTGATCTCTTCAATTCTCTTATCGGTGAAACCTCTTTTACTTAGGTACGGCATCAACGCAGGGTATAATTGCAGCGAGGGTATGCCAGACATGTATGGTTCTCGCATCTTCTCCTCCTGTGTGTGCGGCGCGTGGTCGCTCTCCACCATGTCAATCTTGCCTTCCCGCAGCAGTCTTACCAGCTCGTCCGATTCAGCAGGCGACCTTAATGGAGGGTTTACCTTGTGCATGAGGCCGGCCGGGCCCTGCATGTCTGCGGTAGAGAGCATCAGATGGTGTGGCGTCGCGCCGCAGCTTATCCTCATTGCGGACCTTGCCTTGTCTACAACCATGACTGACTGTGGAACGGATATGTGCGCTATGTGAATGTGCGCCTCGAGACCTGAGTCTCTGGCCATCCTGATCTGGTCCTTGACGGATTCAACCTCCGCCTCCGGCGGCCTTGCGAGGTTCCAGGTCATTGGCGTCTTAGGATCCCATAGCTCCATCCTGAAGAGGCTCTCCTTCTCGCAGTGCACGACAAGCACGCCCCTGTATCTGAGCCTTGCGAGCGTTTCATAGACCATTTTCTGGGCATCAGGCTCAGATACCTCAAGATCGCCAACCGACTTGCCTGCGTATAGCTTCATGCCCGCCACCTTCTGGTTGGTCTCCACTAGCCACACTGCCTCGGCGAGCTGCGCCTTGTCTGCCGTAGCTCCGACATAAAGGTAGTAGCCGTTGATAGAACCAGAGTCCTCTGCGAGTTTCAGCCTTTCTGCTACTCGGGCAGCATCTATTATCGGAGGATCAGTATTCGGCATGTCGATTATTGCTACCACGCCGCTTCTCCTTGCGAGCTCCGTGGTGGACTCTATGGTTGCCTTGTATGCCTGTATTCCATCCCTGCAGTGAACATGTGGATCTGCGATTCTTGGCATCGTGTCATCTCATCGCGCTGCCGAACGCGTTGCGCCTGAACGAGTCCATGTCTATGTAACCGCGATCGTCAAGGGCTTTTATGAGCGCCTTCTTGGCGTCTCTAACTGATCCTGGCCCTTCGTAGATGAATGATGTTAGCACCTGCACAGTGTCTGCCTTGTGGCGCAGCAGCACATCCGGCACATTCTCAGGCCATATTCCGCCGCATGCGTTTATCACAGGATCCGGACCAAGATGATTTCTATAATCGTCTATGTTGCTAAGCATCAGTTCGTATATTGCCCTTCCGCTCTTTCCCCCTTTACCGACAGAGAGCCTTCTGTCCTCGGTTGGAAGAGTGTTTATTGCTGTAATGCCGTCGCCGCCATGCTCAATCCATGCCTCTGCCACGTTGAGGTTCCTTCTCCTTGTTTCATGTTCCGTATGAGGAGGCATCTTCAGCAGCTTGACACTATCTGCAAGGCCCCGATGCTGCGTCACGATCTGTGCCAGTGTGTTGAACAGTTCAGGCTCGAAGAAGACTGCAAGGCCTTTGGTGTTGGGCGAGGCAAAGTTAGGCTCGATCATGCTTACCTTAAGATCCGCAACGCTACTCACAAGCGCTTCGAATCTTCCGATTACCCTGTCCATGCTCTCGCCATCCGCAGGAGGCCTTATAGCAACGCTTACGCTGATAGGTACTCGGCCCGTATACGCAGCTACGTTAGCTATAGCCTTCCCGGGACCGCCGAAAGGGAAGCCCAGGCAGTTTAGCATGGATTCCTCGTCCTCTAGCCTGACAATCCTTCCCGTGCGGGGATTGCCATCCTTTCTCTCTGGGTTTCCAGGCCATGGGAATGGAAGGAATGTGCCAACGGTAAGATAATCAAATATGTGGGCAAGGCCTTTCAGCATCTCCGCATCCTTGTCAAAGCCTGCGGCGAGACCTATCGGCCCGGGAATTCTTACCTTTCCGCGAAGTTCTATCGAGAGGCGATCTTTCCCGTAATCCAGATAACTGGACATTACTCTTGACGGGAATGGCTTCCTAAGAAGAGGTCCGACAACCCCGTGTGCGTACTCAGGATCACAATATCTGAACAAGGCAGGCCTCGCTATCTCCTTATATAGCACTGTAACAGCGCTTTCTCCAGCCCTTACTGCAGACATAACACCACAACGTGCACCTTTCTATTTCTGGCTCTTAATAAACATTTGTTACAAAATTAGCAGGAGAAGTCTTATACCGCAAGGCTGTGCACGCGCCTTATCGAAAAGCAGAATGTTCATAAGTTTTGCCTGGCAATGTCACTCTATGAAGAGCACTGGGAAGGAGCCTGAATACCTCATAGGCTATGGCTCTGATGACCATAGGATCAATCAGGTCAGGGGAACAAGGAACCAGAAACCGCTTATCCTTGGAAATACCATTGTATCGAAGGAGTTCAGCCCTGTTGCCCACTCGGATGGCGACGTTGTCGCACATGCCATATCGAATGCGCTCTTCCTTGCGGTTGGCGAGCGCGACGTGGGATACCATTTCCCCGATACGGATCCGAATTATGCGGGCATAGAGGGCAGCAAGCTGCTGAGGTATGCGATGAACAAGGTAGACAGCGCAGGGTACCGTGTGAACAATATCACGGTGATGATCACTGCAGGAAGGCCAAGGCTTAGTCCGTATATAGAGAAGATGAAGACCAGGATAGCAAAGACACTTTCCATAAAGGCAAGCCAGGTAGGCATAGGCGCAACAACTGGCGAGGGTCTGACAGAACACGGAAGAGGCAAGGGCATAAACGCAGTGGCCATGGTCTCGCTGAGGAAGAAGGATCGGAGATGATCTATTGCCCATAAGATACCCGGAGGACAGGACATACAGGTCAATCATAAGGATCGGAAAAGATTCCTATTCTGCGTGCGCCCTTGCAAAACTCAACATAACCCTGTCCATAGGGAAAAAGGAAAAGAACGGGTTCCATAATCTCTCCAGCACAATGCAGGCTATCTCCCTTCATGATTTTATCACTCTGACAAAGACAAAACCCGGGAAGAGCGAGATACTTGGATATTTCATAAAGGAGAACCTTATCGAAAAGGCGCTTGAGGCGCTCTCTGCAAATACGGGAAAAGAGCTTCCCTGCAGGATAGAGGTCGCAAAGACAATACCCGCTGCGGCAGGACTGGGCGGCGGAAGTTCAGATGCAGCAACGGTATTGAGGCTTGCCAACAAGGCGTTTGATCTGAGTCTTGGCATAGAGGAGCTTGAGGAGGTTGCGCAAAAAGTGGGCAACGACGTCTCGTTCCTTCTCCACGGCGGCCGCGCGCTCGTGACGGGCAGCAAGGAGCATAGGATAAAGCGTATGAAGGTGCCGAGCCTCTACTATGTAGTGGCCAGGCCGCTGATGGAACTGAGCACAAGGGAGATGTACGATCTTCATGACAGGACGGGAAAGAGTTTCCTGGAGCTTGCGAGCGAGATGTGTCCTGATACCAGGAAGCTCCTCGCGCTTGTCAAGAAGCATAATCCCGTAGAATCGGGAATAACAGGCAAAGGGCCCACCGTCTTTGCAGGCTACAAGTCGTATGGCGAGTGCAGGAGCGTAGCCGAGTCCATGGCATGGCTCAAAGGGGACGTCTTTATAGCGAGATCCGTGGAGAGATTCATTTAGCAGCACTTGGGCGTTTCAGCAATATAGTTTCAGCAATAGCAAGGTCGCCAATGGTTGTTATCTTAATGTTCTCCTTTGCATCCTCGTAAACCTTGACAGGATAGCCAAGCTTTTCCGCTAGCCCTGCATCGTCTGTTGCCTCGATCGGAGGGTTCTCGTAAATCTTCCTTATTATCTCGCTTCTGAAGACCTGCGGCGTGTGTATGGCGCGCAGCTCACTCCTGTCCAGGGTCTGCTTTACCATGGACTTTTCATCGACATGCTTTATCGTGTCGTACACGGGGGACGCGGCTATGGCAATGCCTTCGCGCATAGCCTCTTCTATGCCCTTCTCGATTACTTCGATGGACACGCATGGTCTTGCTCCATCGTGCACCTCGACAAAGTCACATTCTCCGACTTCCTTGAGTCCATTGGACACGGATCGCTGTCTTGTGTCTCCTCCCTCACATACTTTCTCCACTTTCTTGTAACCGTATTTCCCCACCAGTTCCTTTCCTTTTTCCAGGCTTGTCTTCGGAAGCACAAGCACTATGCCATTTATTGCACCGCACCTCTCAAAGGCATCAATAGTGTGCGCTATTACAGGCTTGTCGGCTATGGTCGCGAATATCTTGTCAACTCCGCCCATCCTTGAACTGCTTCCCCCAGCCACTATTACTGCCTTGACTACAGCCATGCAATCGGATTTTTTCTCTCTTCAATTCTTTTTATTCCTTGCCTTACTATTGCGCATTGACGAAGTTTGCAATGCATATCAAATGTGTGCACTAATTCATTTATGCCTTGCAAAATATTTGTTCATCGGATTCCAGTAAAACTCTTTCCATCCAGATTCATGAGCCTTGGCTACCGAGGTTGGAATGTTCGATTGTACCATTAGAAGCTCGGTGCCGTTTCCCTTCTTTTTCAGTCTTATGTCAAGAATCGATGGTGGATAGCCTTCGGGCCAGTCTGCGTCTTTCCATTCCTGCACTATCCTCCTTCCCTTGACAAGTTTCAGGTTCTTTGCCGTAATGTAGTTATCCCAGGCCGTCATCTTGCCACCTGCTCTTGCAACGTTTGTTGCCTTTGCCCCAGTGAATGAGGAGTGCACTTCCGGATCCGTATATGCATTGTACACCTTTTCAGGAGGCGCATTAATTGTTACTTTCTGTCTTATCGTGGTTGTCTTGGATTTCATGTCTATCAGTTATTATTAGGACGATAGCAATGTTATTATGCATTTTGAGAGAGCAACAATAATGAAGGAAGACAGCTTTGCGGATACGGTAAAGGAATTTGCCCCATTCCTCCTGATACTCATAATATTTGCTTTTGCCTTGACAGACATAATCACCATATACAATGTAGGCGGCATACAGTGGGATTTCGCTGCTGAGGTGCTATGGGCCAAGTCGCTTTTAAGCCCTGCCTTCTACCACGCATTGTTTAGCGGGAACCTGGCCAATGCGATAGACTATGGAGGGTCATTCTATTTCGAGTCCATACGCCCGCCACTCATAGGAATACTGATGCTTCCTTTCTTAGCCTTGGGCGGAAGCAACTTTGTGCCACTCTATCTCACTTTCGGGCTGCTGCTCTTGCTCTTCGCAGTATTATACATATCAAGGGCACTAGAAACAGATCCTCTCCTACTGACCCTTCTCTTCTTTACGCCATACGTGATCTTCTACTTCTTCATGCTGACCGGAACTGAGATCATAGCCATGAGCTTCCTGCTGCTCTTTATGGGCCTGGTGCTGAAGAAGAGATGGGAATCCGGAGTAATGATTGCGATAGCGGGCTTTGCAAAATACAACTCGCTTATCTTCCTGCCTCTTCTCCTGCTGCTTCCTGGCGGAGCAAGAAAGAAGGCGTTCGTGTCATTCGCACTGACATTGCTCCCATGGCTCCTGATAAATACAATAATATGGCATAATCCAGTATACAGCTACACCCTCTCAACCCAGTCATTCGTTAAGGATAAGGCAGGGATCTTCAACACAGCAGTGATAACCGAATCATTGAAACTGATACTGCCGGACCTGGTGCCTGCCCTGCTGATAGCGATCGCGCTTCTTTTATTCTATGTCTGGCAGAGACACTATGGAAGGAGGCACGTTACAAAACATGCACTAACGCGATTCCCCAGTTATAAGTATACGGTTGTCCTTGCAATCCTGCTGATAGGCTGGATCGGCTGGCTTCTGGGCTCTGCGGCAGGATCGCTGAACGACTCCCCCAGGGAGGGATACGTAATATACATTGGCATCGCTCTGCTCTCAGGGCTCCTGATTACGGATCTGTCAAAACGGATAAGAATGCCTGGCAGGATTAGCCTGAAGACATATGCGACCGCGTTGCTCTTCATCGTCACTCTGGCCATGCTGATCTCGGCATTCAATTCGGTCTACAACAATTTTCCTTTCAGTTCCTACGGGTCTACCGATCCCATCTACCAGACGCTCAGGAGCACTCTTGCTGCGGACGGGCTCAGCAACTGCAGCGTGATATCAAACAATTGGGTCTACCTGATCTATGCGGGCATAGAGGCCCATTACCCATACTCTTACAACTATACAGAACAGCACTATCCAATAGTGTACTTCACCGACCTTGGCGCAAACAACTCGGCGGTGAACTTCAACAACGTGACAACGAGGCTTAACTATACGGATTTCTACATAGCATTTCCAAGGAACTGGACATGCGTTAGCAGCAATCCTTGATCGTTCGCCGGGGTAGGGATTTGAACCCTAACTTCCTTGCGGAAACCAGATCTCGAGTTTCGCCTGAAATCAACTGGCGCGTTACCGGATTCCGCCACCCCGGCAGTGTTTGCAAGAGCTATTGTGCTGTTAGATATTTATATGACGCCTCTCTGCCTCTTTTCTCCTGAACCGACAAGTCAGCGAAAGTATATAAAAAGAGAGGGGTAATGTTACTTATCGCAATGGGCTAGAAACAGATGGAAGACACGATGGGCGACTATAGGATCCGGTTCCTTGGCATAATAATGTTCACCATACTCACAGCCATGGGGCTCATCTTCTCCATGTACCTGCTCGTGAATGCCAGGTCCCTGTATACCTATGCGATAGCCATAATATTCCTCTGCCTCTCCGCTGTTTCCGGAGTCTTCAACATCGCATCGTCATACTGGTATTACCGTTCGTATTTCTATGACAAATACATAGAGAACCTCTCGAAGTCGCTCGCACCCCTTTCTAGGTTCCCTACGGTAGCGTTGGCCATGCCGACCTTCAATGAGGATCCTGAACTTGTGACAAAAAATATGCTTGCGCTAAAGGAGATGAGATATCAGAAAGACAAGATAAAGTACTACCTGCTGGATGACTCAACTGATGAATCGGTCAAGAACCAGCTAAAGGAGTTCAGCGCCTCCAATGGCATAGTGTACCTGCACAGGGATTCAAGGAAAGGCTTCAAGGCCGGCGCGCTGAACAACATGCTCAAGCACTCAAAGGAGGAATTCGTCGCCATATTCGACTATGACGAGATGCTCACAAACAAGGATTTCCTCATGGAAACGCTGCCGTACTTCAAGGACAAGAGCGTCTCGTATGTGCAGACGGAGAAGAGGTACGCGAAAGGAACACTCTTCTCGGACACAGTGGACCTCTTCGATGCATTCTTCTTCAAGTTCATACAGCCTGCAAGGGCTCTGAACAACACCGCGATATTCGCCGGTTCATGCGGGATAATAAGGAGGTCTGCCATTGACGAGATAGGCGGATTCCCCGAGTACATAATAGAGGACACGTTCTTCAGCTTCGAGTCCGACATAAACAAGTACAAGAGCCTCTACGTGCCAAAGGTCTACGCCCTGGGCAAGCCGATAAAGACATTCAGCGAGCTCGCCAAGCAGCAGTGGCGCTACAATTATGGAGACACTCAGTTTCTCAAGTACTTCTTCACAAGGAAGAAGAGCAGCAAGAAGAAGCTTCTCTCGCCGCTTTCGCAGCTTGATTACATGACTCACGGCTTCGGGCTTAACTACCTCTCGTCAATGCTGCTTCTCTTCACGCTGATATCGGTACTGATAGTCTTCTCCACGTTCCCCGTGGCGCACATAACGATACAGAACCTCTTTGTGACAAATAACCTCAACATATACCTTGAGCTCTTCGGAGTCTCTGCGCTTCTTGTCTCGATACTTACCCCAGTGATACTGACAAAGCTCTACTTCAACTCGGCAAAGCGCGGCTTCATGATCTTCATAGTCAACTTCGCGCTCGTGCTGATAAGGACAAAGGCTGCTATAAGCGCCATATTCAGCATCAGCCCCAAGACCAGGTGGTCGCGCATTGGCGCAAGGAATGGAGGTAGCCTGATTCATGCGGTGAGGAATTCGGCGCTCGAGATAGGCTTCTCCGCATTTCTTGTCGGTTTGGGCTCTGTCGCCCTCTTCATAGACAACTTCTCAGGAGGAGTATGGCTTCTCTGGTACGGACTCCTCTACAGCTCAACGTTCTTCTTCTTCTACAAGTACGGTTAGTCCATGATCTACATCCGGTTCCACGAAACGGAGAAGGGTGCCATAATAGCCATGTGCGACAAGGACCTTCTGGGCAGGGAGCTCAAGGAAGGTAAGCGCGAACTCGACCTGAAGAGGTACTCTGATTTCTACAAAGGAGAGCTAGTAGACAAGAAGGCCGCGGAGAGGATGATCTCCGATGAGAGCATCTACACCGCGAATATAGTAGGCAGGGAATCGGTTGACATATGCATAGCCAAGGGTCTAGCTTCGGAGAGCGATATAGCTACCATAGCTGGTGTACCTTACCTGCACATCTACAGAATGGTCTGACGCGGACACCGCCAAAGGTATGCTAGCGTCTTACTCTGCGCGCGGATGGAAGAATGCTTTCATTGGGCGCTCCGAGTGCCGCAGCACCTTTCCAGAGATCGTGCGCGCGAAGCTTGTCTATCGGGCCAAGAGCCGCGGCATGTTTAGAGACTTCACGTCTCTCCATGCCGGCCATCATGTGCTGATCCGCAACGCTGGTTGTCTCCGATTCGCCGCGCCGCGATGCAGGATCCCTGGCCAAATGCGCCGTGTCTGTGAGCTGTGTTGTTGTATTAGCTTCAGCGCCCTCTGAGGCTGGCGCTGACTGTCGGGTTTTCTTTTTCCAGAATGCCATTTGTTTCGCCTTTTTAAAAAAACTATTAATAGATAGCAACGGTGTCTTTTAAACATTATCTTTTGTTTTGTTTTCCCATTCTACGCGGTTGTGTACAATTAGTATGGTATCCTTCTTGCTTTCCTGGCATCTATTTGCGATTCAGTGTCCCGTATGCTGCCGGAGAGCCGCTCAATCCTTTCGAGGTCGGTGGTCTCTACAGGACCGAGGATCTTGGCCAGGGCTGCCAACCTGAGCGCCTTTTGCAGGTTTTCCCTCCTGCCCTTCATCCTGACCATATCCATATTTGCCTCAGCAGATATTTCAGGATCGCTGTAATATTCAGGTGCGTTCAGTGCGAGGTAAATCAGTATCCTGTCCGATATTTTCGCTTTCGGATGCGCTTTTTCGTATGAGTCAGAGCTGAGGCGCGCTGCCCTCCTGGCCTCACCATAGTCGCCCAGATATATGGCCATGTTAGAAGCGTCCTCGTAGTGTTGACCCGCTCTCTGGAGCCTACCTGCCCGTCGTGCCGTGTCGCCAATCGCGAACAGGTCGTCAAGGCTCTGGTATCTCCTAACGGTTTGCTCTGCCATCTCCTTCCTTCCCATCCAGATTGGCCCAATTATGGTATATATGTCTTGCTGGCTCCTCCTGTTATCGCCGATGAGGCAAGAAATTAGGGAATATTTATAAGAGTTCGAAATTCTAGATCATCCATGAAGTTTGCAA
>JASHTL010000079.1 GCA_030040595.1 Microcaldota archaeon | reverse complement strand
CGTAGCCCGACGGCGAGTCCGGGCCTCCGACCTCGTTTAGCACCTTGTTGCAGTACGATACAGTGGTGCAGGACTGGCACCCGTTCTGCAGCGTGCATGATGCTCCGGGATTGCCGAGGCCGACCTCGTCGACGCAGTCGGTCAGCGGCGCCGATGCTGTCTCCATGTAGTAGTTCATCGTCTCGCGTATCTGCGTGAAGTTGGCGCTGCCGAAGCTGCTCTCGACCGTGTAATTGCGTATTATGCTGAAGATCTCGCCCTGGTTGATCACGAACTGGTTCGTGCTTGTGTCAACAACGAAATAGAGCTGACCTGAACCGTAGAGAGCAGCGTACGTGGTGCCGTTGTACGTAAGGTTGACCTGGACAAGGCTGCTTATCAGCGAGTTTGGCACCGAGTAGCTCCTTAGCAGGGACGTAACTCCGGTAGAGGTTGCGCCTGCTGCAGCGGAGACCGCCATTATCAGCATGATTGGCAGAAGGGCAGAGTGTCTGGGTCGCATCCAATCACTCACTATTCGTCAGGAACTTATTTAAAGGTATCTAGTTGCTTCGTGCTCTTTCGCACGAATTTACGACGTAAAAAGAGTTCCGGAGCGCTCCTGGCTCGCGCTGAACGGTGGAAAATATAAAAGAAAAGATTTGGGGCCAAAAGGCCCCAAATGTATTAATCGACTTTTGTGGCTACCGATTACTTGCCTGCCGCAGCGAGGAGCTGGGTTATGAACTGGTTGCCTGCAGTCACGGTCTGGTTGGCCGTGAATCCTGCTACCAGTATCTTGTTCCCGAACGCCTGCACTGTCACAGCGTTAGGCCCGCTTGCTCCGCCGTTGTCGAAGCTCGATGCGAACTGTGGGTTGGCTGCGAAGATCTGTCCTGCGACAGAGTTCACGTATGCGCTTCCCACTACGATCAACGATGATGCGTTGTTCGCGTTCGTGTCAAGTACCGCTATTGGCGTGTTCACCGTGTTCAGGTGGCTCGATACAACTGCCTGCGTGACTGAAGGTGTTGCCACAAGCGCGTTCTCACCAACCACTGTGCATGTGGTGCTAGAGAATGTGCAGCTTGCGTTCACCTGCGCTATCGTCACGTTTGCTATGTTCGTTGACTGGCCTACGGTGTATGGACCATAGTTGGTTGTCGTCGAGACGGTTGTGTTTGACGAGGTCACAGGTCCTACCACGAACTGGAGCGTGTCTACGGCCTTGGCTAGGTCGAACGTCTGCGTAGTTGACGTCATTGGCGCCACTTCGCTTCCGCGCTCAGTCCTGAACCCTGCGTGCACAGCGAATCCTGAGCCTCCGCTCGAGTTGGAGTAAGTCACGTTGTTGTGCTGCAAGCCAGATGCCGTGTAGTTCACGTTGAAGAACGGCTCAGCCGTTATTCCGCCGGTGTTGTTGACCAGGCCGAACGAGAGCGAGTCTAGGGCGAGGCTGTTCGTTGTCACTGCAAGCTCTTCGACCGAGTACGAGTAGTACTGGCCGAGTCCCGTTGCAGACTGTCCGCTGGTATCAGCGGTTATGGTGAACGGCTCGCTTGACTGCCCTGGCTGGGTGTAGTCTACCACGTTGCTGCTTGTTGCAGCCTCAGCGTATGGATAGCTCTTGCCGCTGATCGAGTAGAGCACCGTTGACACGCCTGTGCTTTCTGACAGCGTTGCCAGTGTGTCTCCAACTGCAGACTCGACGCTCACCGTTAGTGAGCCTGGAGGCAATGGTCCGTTAGGCTCAAGCCTTATGCTCGTGACATTGTACAGGCCGGCAGGCAGCGTTCCAGTTGCCTGGACCGTGTCTACGCCAGTAGGTGCACTAGTGAATGTCACCGTGCCCTGGTCAGACGAGCCTGAAGCCGTTGTTCCAAAGACTTGCACACTCAGCTGGTGCGTTGAGGAGATGTAGTTTCCATTTGCTACCACGCTTCCTTCAGGGGTATAGTCAATTAGTACATTGACTGCATTTCCTGATGCGCCTACTCCGTTGTCCACCTGCGTGAATGTGTACGGCGTAAGGTCGTACGTCACGCTGCTGCTTGACGTGCCTGCGTATGTGAACGCGTTAGGTATCTGGCTTGTCACCGTAAGCAACTGGGCTGGCTCTGTCACATTCTCCAGCGCTGCAGATGTTGCGCCAGAGTACGATGCCGTGCCGCCAAGGTTGTCCGTGTACTCGTACGATGCCGAGTAGCTCGTGCTGAAGGTCACAGGGTCATAGTTGTTGCCCAGCGTGTCTCCCAGGAAGGTTACCTGGAACTCCGATGGGTTGGATATGAATGTGAACTTGCCGTTCACTCCCAGCGTGGTAGGTGATGTGTTGTATATCACTATGCCTGCCAGCGCGTCCCATGCGCCTCCGGATGAGGTGTTCTCCCAGAGCAGGTTGACTTGCCAGCCCTTGTCGTTCGTCTGGTTGAAGTACGTTCCGTCCTTCACCTGCACCAGGTTCGAGTAGAGCTGGATCTTGGCCCACTTCTGGTATGCGTACAATCCTGCGAATGTCTGGTTCACGTGCACATAGAGAACGTGGCCCGTGACATTGAACTTCTGTGTCGTGTATGGAGCCATCTGAGTGGTGTTTGTCAGTACGCCGTCGTAATAGACGTTTATGGCTGCGTTTGACAAGCCATTCGAGTTAGGCTGTCCAAGGTCTGTCAGTTGCACGTTGAAGCCGCCTACTGTTGAGTTCGAGACATTCTGGCCCACGTATACCGTGTGCAGGCCTGTCAGCGATGATGCAAGCCAGAGCCAGCCTCCGTGGTTGACTTCCTGTGCAACTGCGCCTGTCTTGCCGGCTCCTGTCGCGTTTACTATTGTCCAGTTTGTACCAAGCAGCTTTATAGGCACGTTGATGCTCGTTGCGCCGTTCGTGGATGTATTCTGGATAGGCTTTGAGAACGAGGCCTCGTATGCTCCGCCCATGTCTATTACTTCGAAGTTGTTCACTCCTGACTGCTGGTCGAAGACAGGGAAGCCCGTAAGCCACAATGTCTCAGCCTCTCCGTTGCCGCCGTAGTCGCTTGCCAATGATGGCAACTGTGCTGATGTTATTTGTAGTATGTTGTCACTGCCGCCAGTGCTGAACGAGCCGAATGAGGCTCCGCCACCGTTGTTGTTGTACGTCACTGATGTCGACGTAGGCACTGATCCATAGCCCGTGTAAGGGCTTGGCGCAGGTGTCGCTGTCGTCGATGAGGTCTCAGGGTATGCGTACTGCGTTGACGATGTCTGCAGTGTCTTTGTGTACTGAGGCGCGCCAAGCTGCACTGCCCTGTTGAGCACTGAGCCTATCAATGCAGTGAATCCGTATGATCCGCTTGGTGCAGAAAGACCCTTCTCTCCAAGCCAGACCTGCTGGTTCGTTATCGCGCATGTTGGTGTGCCGCCGCAGCTGAGAACGCTTCCCGCGTTTGTCACTGTTGCAGTCACATTCTGCGTTGTCAAGGCGAGGTTGCCTATTACCGCAGCGATGTTTGCAGCGACTACGCCGTCAGAAGGGGCAGCAGTGTGTCCGACCACTATCTGGACTACTGGTTGCCCGGCGCTGTTTATTATCGGTACGTTACCAAATGTAACGCCCTGTCCTGCCACTGCAAGACCCATTACCAAACTGGCCGCTACAGCGGCTATTCTCTTCGCGTTTAGACTTTTCATTCTATCACTTAATACAATACTTTCGAATATGATGCAAATGTAAAGCTTTTAAACCCTGCGTTTTGATTAACTTTCTTTATGCATATCCCCGGCTTTAGTTCGTCATTTGTGATATGTGACTTCTCTAAGGAGCGTAAAATTAAGGGAGAATTAATAAACTGGTGGGAATTTCCACAATTGACGAACAATCTTGTTAGACAATCCACGTTGCTCATGGTCTCATACATCTATAATACTATGAAATATATAAAGCAGCGCAGATGCTTAGCTTTTGCTCCAGGAATGGCAATACCGAACGGAGCTGTATGGTACTATAAGCATTAAATAGGTTGGTTCAGAAAAGCCTATCCATGGAGGAGCTGAAGCAGGTCATAATCATAAGGAAGGACATTGAGATGGGAAAAGGGAAGACAGTGGCGCAGGGAGCGCACGCATCGCTCATGAGCTACCTCGAGGCCGTAAGGATGGACGGCAAGGTGGCTTCGGAGTGGATCGACGAAGGGGAGAAGAAGATAGTGCTCAAGGCGGAGAGCGAGGAGGTGCTGAGGAAGCTCTTCGAGGCCTTCAGGTACAAGAAGATACCGTGCGCGCTGGTCACTGATGCGGGGCTTACTGAGCTGCCTCCAGGCACTGTCACCGCCCTGGGCATAGGCCCCTGGAAAAGCAAGGAGATAGACCTCTTCACCTCAGGACTCAAGCTGCTCTGATATCGCCGCCTTCCTGGCCTCTGCCTGGCGCCTGAGCTCGCCGAATACCTCTACAGGCCCTGGCGTCTTCTCAAAGATCGTCACTGCAGACTTTACAGTCCGCTCTATGCTCTCCGGGTCCTGCGCTCTCCTTAGAGCTGCCCTGGTGAGCCACCTGCTTATTGACGGGCCAACAGCAATGTCGGCAAGTGGCGTGTTGTCTGTCCTGGCAACGTATGCGCGCCACTCGTTTACCCTGTTGACCAGGCCTGAGAACTCGCGCTCAGTAAGGTATTTTCCTGCCGTTTGCCACTCGTCAGCTGAGAGTGCGCCTGCCCTAAAACGCACAGGCAACCGTGCATCCTCGGGGTGCTCATGCTCTTCCCTCGCATGGCTCGCCATGCCGTATCTGCTTCTGTGCTCTACCTTCGCATCCCTCATTACCGTAGTCGCACCCGGTCCCTTTCATACTCTCACAAATAGTATATTTATATGCTTTCTGCAGGAGTAGGAAATGATAATATTACAGGAAAGCCTAGAATGTCTTTTTGAGAATCTTATCCGCGTTATTTGGCGTAATCGAATAAATCCTCTATTAGAGGATCAAGTAGCGTATTCCTATCGCATTCCTGACTTAGAAGCGATGAGTGGCCGGATTTAAAATACGCATGCTCTACTCTCTTTCCATATTCCTTTACTGCCCTAATCGCAGGATAGAAGTCTCCGTCGCCAGTGACCAATATGGCAGTATCGTAGGCATTATTGAATGCATATTTTAGCATATCTATAGCTAAATGTATGTCATCCCCTTTAATAGAATAATACACTCTGCCGTCTTTATCTACTCGTCTATGCCGTTTAGCCAGCACTAACTCAGTGTCAGGAGTAGCTTGCACTTTTGCAAACCATTTTTGCTGTGATTGATAGGCTTCCTTGTCTTTGCTCATGTCCAGAGCAGCATTATAATAATAGGTCCTGATAAGTTTTCTATCATTGTCGCATAGCTTTTCACCCAGTCTCTTTAAGCTAAACTGCATTAGAGAGGGCAACTCTGGCTTACTTGCTTTAATTTTCTTTAACGAGAAGTATAGGTTGCTACCGTCGACAAATATCATTACCCGTTCTGAATTGGTCATGCCATATAATTGGCATGGCTAATTTAAATACATTATAATTAGTAAAGGCCTGTCCTTCCCGAAGGAATGACAGGGATTTTATGCTTAATAAGTATATGTGCAGATATATAAACCTTGCCTAAACGCTTCATGGCATATTACGTCGTCAGAAGTAAGAATGTATAACGGACTTCCTTATCTGATGCGCTTCCTTTATTATAATAGTCATCGGACCGCTCTTCTTAGAGTTGACAGTGGAGAAATGAGCACAGGATCACATAAAGACCCCAGGTAACAGTGTAAAGTTGCAGAAACCGGCCTCTCAGATATATGTGAGCCAATCCGCGTATGCCCTGTCCTTCCCGTGCACGATCTCAGTGAGCTTGACTGAGAGCCTCTTTGTGACCGGGCCGGGCCTGCCTGCGCCGACCTTCCTCGAGTCTATCGAGATTATCGGAGTAAGCTCAGCGGCTGTGCCGCTGAAGAAGGACTCGTCGCACGTGTACAGTTCGTCCCTGTGGACCATTCTCTCCTCTGTCGGTATGCCCATCCCTTTCGCAATCCTCAGCAGCGAGTCGCGGGTTATTCCTAGCAGTATGTCAGAGTCCTTTGACGGCGTGAGGAGCTTGCCGTTCTCCACAAGGAAGATGTTCTCGCCAGGTCCCTCGGCCACGTAGCCGTCCGGGGAGAGGAGTATCGCCTCGTCGCTGCCGGAAAGCTTCGCCTCGAGCGACGCAAGTATCGAGTTGGCGTAATTGCCGGAGAGCTTCGCCTCAGGAGGCAGCACGTATGAATTGATCCTCTGCCATGTCGCGACCTTGCAGCGCACGCCAGAGTCCTTGTTCTCGAAGTAGTTACCGAAGTCGATAGCTGCGATGGCTATGCTGACCTTCTTTCCAATCACGCTTAAGCCTATGCCATGGTCGTTGTAGAACGCAAAAGGGCGTATGTAGCAGCTCTTCAGCCCGTTCTTCCTAACAACAGACTTTATCGCCTCCTCTATCTCTGCCTGACCGGTTCCGAGGTCCATGCCCACTATCCTTGCGCTGTTAAGGAAGCGCCTGGCATGGTCAGAGAGCCTGAAGATCGCAGGCCCTTTCTCGGTAGAGTAGGCGCGTATGCCCTCGAATATGCCGCTGCCGTACTGGAGCGAGTGCGTAAGCACGTGCACGTTTGCCTTATCGTATTCAACGAATTTACCGTCCATCCAGACGTACTGCTTGGCTGCCATGCTTCCATCTCCCCAAACAAAGGATAAAAGGCTTTCTGCAAGAGGCTCACCTTCCCCTACCGGTTAATATTTCTTGTTATTGACATATACAATAGTGGTGGACTGATGGAAGAGATAGAGTGGATAGGGCACGCCTCGTTCCTGCTCAGGATAAAAGGCAAGAACGTGTACATAGACCCGTTCAAGTTGGATTCCGTAAGGGAGCACGCCGACATAATACTAATAACGCACCCGCATTTCGACCATTTCGACGTCGAGAGCATAAAGAAGATAGCGGACGACGAGACCCAGGTTTTCATACCGAAGGACAGCGCCGAGAAGGTTCCCGTAGGGAGAGTCACGGGAGTGGAGCCGAACAAGAAGTACTCCGCGATGGGCATAGAGTTCAGGACCGTGCCTGCATACAATGTCGTCAAGGAGAGGCTCGACAAGCATCCGAGATCGAACGGATGGGTCGGGTATATAGTAAATGTAAACGGCAAGTGGCTCTATCATCCTGGCGACACTGACTTCATAGAGGAGATGAAGGGGCTCAAGGTGGACATAGCACTGCTGCCGATTAGCGGAACGTATACAATGGATGTCAACCAGGCGATAGAGGCGGCGAGGGCGATAAGCGCGCAGCAGTACATACCCATGCACTACAAGATGGTCCTTGGAAAGGAGGGGTCGCAGAAGGCCGAGAAGCTTTTCAAGGAGAAGGTCGCCAGGGCGGTCTTCCTGAAGGAGATCCAGGAAGCCAGGTACTCGTTCTAGGATCTGTTCAGCAGTTCATCATAGTCGGTTATTGTTATGCCGTATTCCCGTTTTAGCGCTTCTCTTGCGTCCAATATCTTTCTGTCTTCTGTCACAAGTTCTTCGTTGGTCGCTATCGCAGTGGCAAGTATAATGCAGTCAAAATAATCCTTTATGCGTTCTGATAAGGCATCTGCTATCTGTATGATATCAGTACTGTAGAATGGAACCATTGCCACCTTATTCACCAGGGCATTTATTGCGTTTCCGACTATCTTCGGGCTTACGTGGTATTTCTTCGCTGCAACCATCTGAAGCTCAAACAGGGATATCGTATTTATTTTTATTTCATGCATGGAGATTACTGCCTTGCCTTCGTAGATATATGAAAGCAAATCCCGCGGGCCTATGTCTATCTCTGCTGCCGGCAGTATGTACGTAGTATCAAGAATCACCGTGATCCCTCCAGAGATTTTGAGAGTTCATGCCTGAATTTATAGAATTCTTCAGGCGTAGTCTTGACAAGCTTCCTGGCATGGAGCAGTTTTCCGAGCATATCTTTGCCGGCCGAGTCCTTCTTGACCAGCTTGTTTATTACCTTGGATATGGCCTTGGTGCTGTTGTACTCTTCAACGCTGGCCTTCACCAACGCGTCGTATACGCCTTTTTCAAGCATCACTGTTGTTCGCCTATACTCAGTCATTGACTCATCTAATATGCTTATATGTTTAGACATATAAATACTTTCCGGTTGCAGGACCTGCCGCATTTCTCTGCGTATCTTATATATGGGTATATCATTATATACTTAAGTATTAGACAGACTGACACTAAGCTCTTTAGCCAAGACCAGAAGCTCTTGTGGGTTCATTTTGAATGCCCTCCGGCCGGATTGACTTACCTTCTCCATTATCCTTGACATTTCCCTTTTTGTCTTTCCGAATGCCTCTTCGCTGTCCATCATCGCATTCCTGACTGTCTTCTTCTTGTGCTGCATTAGTGCGTTGAGCACAGCCATGGTCTCCTTGTCTATGCGACTGCCTAGCGGCTTCATGTAGATGACAGCAGAGTCTACAAGGGGCACGGGCCGGAAATTGCCCCTGGGCACGTCAATTATCTTTGTAACGCGGAAGGAGAGCGCGGTCACCACGCTGAGCTTCGAGTATTCGCGCATGTCAGGCTTCGCAAGCATGTGAGCCACGAACTCCTTCTGCAGGCAGAGCACCGCCTGCATCTGCTTCTCGGCAAGCCACTCTATAATCCTGCCGGAGAGCGAGTAGGGTATGTTGGATATCATTATGTCTATGGCGCTGAGCTCAAGCTCGTCTTCGCTGGTGTCGAGAAAGTCCTTGTTGATCAGGTAGAGTTTCCTTGACCTTATCCGAGCTCCGAGGGAGTTTGCAAGCAGGGGGTCTTTCTCCACTGCTATTACCTTCTTCGCCTTCTTCAGTAGGACTTTTGTAAGTATGCCCTGGCCTGGCCCGATCTCGAGCACGGTTTTTCCCAGCGCGTGCTCGGCCTCGACCTCGGCTATGTGCTGGTTGACTAGGAAGACCTGCCCCATCCTGTGGACCTTTCTGTTCCTCATGAGGCTACTTTGTGTAAGTTAGTATATATGCTATTCTGAAGAGG
>JASHTL010000078.1 GCA_030040595.1 Microcaldota archaeon | reverse complement strand
AAAAGCGAAACCTGACGGATTCGAAAAACGAAAAGACGGCAAGGTTATTAATAATTCCGATTCAAGGTTAAGTCATGAAGTTTTCGCGACCGAACATAATATTCATAATGCTAGATACGGCCAGGGCCGACTATTTCAAGGAATACGGAGGCAGGCTTGATCTTCCCGTTATTGACAGGATGGCGAGGAACGCCACTGTTTACGAGAACGCGGTTTCGCCTGGCACGTACACAGCATCATCCCATGTCTCGCTCTTCCTCGGAAAGAGGGTCGCATCGGTCAGGCAGCTCATGAAGGACAAGATGAGGAACCACGACGAGAACATAGACCCGTTCCTGGTCAAGTCCAGGCTGATAAGGCCCGGCGAGGCCACTCTTGCGAAGAAACTCTCGTATCTCGGGTACAACACGGCTCTATTCTCAAACAATCCGCTGGTGACAAAATATACCGGGATAGCAGAGGGATTCTCCTATCTTTCGTACACTGACAGCGTGGCCATAGCCTCGCACAAGATGAGGAAGGTGAAGGTGAGGGCTCCTCTCAGCCTGATAGGCAATGACACAGTGAGGAACAAGCTGCTGGAGCTCACGTACATGATAACAAGGCTCATTCCGAGGAAGAACCTCGACAGGCTCTACATGAGGCTAAGGAGTCATCTCAACAGGTCGTACGCAGAAGAGTCGAGGTACTACGAGCTCGACCAGGGCGCATCTCCGACGAACAAGCTGGTGGACAAGTACACGAAGAAGATAGGCACGGAGGCAAACTTCATGTTCATAAACTACATGGAGGCGCACGAGGGATATCCCACGAACCTGGTCACAAAGGAGTACGTGGAGCAGGACAAGTGGCTCTACCTCTCGGGACTGCTCGACCCTGTGGAAAGCATTGGTCGGATAACAGCGGCAAGGGACAGGCGCATGCTCTATCTGGACGGACAGATGGGAAAGCTGCTTGCCGACCTGCGCGGAAAGGGCCAGCTGGACAACGCCGTTGTGGTATTTGCCGGAGACCACGGCCAGGGCTTCATGGAGCACGGCCAGATGTACCACAGCATGTTCCCCTACAGCGAAATCGTCAGGGTGCCGCTCATCGCTGCGAAGTTCGAGAACGGCAAGCAGGTAAAGACGCGCGAAAGGATAAGTGAACCTGTGAGCCTCACCGCGCTGCATGACGCGATACTCGATATAGGTTACGGCAGGTCTGACATGCTTGACGGCTCGGTAAGACGCGACGAGTACGTCTTCTCCGACCATACCGGAATAACCGAGGTGTGGGACACGTACCTGCTCAAGCTGATAAGGAACAGGTCAAGCTGCGCCGACGCGATATACAGGGCCAAAATACGCCAGAACGCATTCTCCACGGCAGTCTACAGTGGAGATTACAAGCTGATACGCTACAGGAATTCGAAGCCTGCGGAACTATACGACATAAGCGAGGACCCGGGCGAGCTCTCAAACATAGCCGGAGAGCACAGGGCGATGGTACGCGATCTTGCTTCTGCAGACTCAAGGATGAGGAACTGAGAACTGCTCATTTTACCTTCTTCACGTAGCTGTTGTAGAACGAGGTCATCAGCATGATGTACCAAGGATAGATTATGCTTCCGAATATCGCGGATAGGAAGAGCTGCACTAAAACTGCAGCCTCCCTGCCTGCCAGCTGGAAAGGCGTGCTTACGATCCCTATAACGAAATATCCTGCACCTGCTATCACGAAGAATAGGATCAGCGTTCCCAGGATGCTCCAGAAGTTTGCCTTCCCTATGCTTATGCTTCTTTTTATGGAGTCCCACGCGCCCCTCTTCTCGATCATAAGTACCGGTACGTACTGGAAGAAGTATATCACGACCACCGCAAGGCAGATTATCAGGAAGACAGCGAATATGCCGGCAATTCCTATTATTCCCAGTATAAGCCCGATCTTGTCTCCGGTGCTTGCGCTGCCAGTCAGTGTATGCAGTTCCGCGCTGTTCGAAACCAGCAGGTAAATGGGTATTGCCATGAAGAGCGCGATGAGGGTTATGTTGACCGCGAGATTGATCAGGCCCGCGCCAAGAAGCGATGCGTACCTCTCCTTCGCCGCTGCGTAGGCGTTTTCGAGCGAGAGCCTCTTCTTGCCTATCTTCTGGACCTGCAGGCTTGTGTACATTCCGTAGAAGAGCGGGGTCAGCAAGATGCCCACGATGATCGATATGACAATTATTGCCAAGAGCGTGGCTATGAATCCTGTAGACTGCATCTCCTGTGCGGCGAGTCCAGGCGCAACCGAGTATACCAGCAGGGCGATGAGCCCGGTGACCAGGAACTCGAGCAGCAGATAAGGCACCAGCGTCGCAGGATACCTTCTTATGGTCTCAAAACTCTCGCTGAATATGTCAGTGGTTGCCATGGTATGAAGAAGCGGTTCAACTCTTATAAAGATTCACTTGCCCTGGAACGGGGAGGCGGCGAACCTCTCTAGAAAGGCTTAAAATCCTATACGTACAGATAATAATAGCTAATAGTTTAGAGTCAAGTTTAGCGCGTGTTTTTATGGAATATACAAGGTTCGAGAAGGCAAGAATCATAGGTGCCAGGGCGCTGCAGCTGGCGTACGGGGCTCCGCCACTGATAAAGGTGCCGGCGGACGTTTCAGACCCTCTTGCGCTTGCTGAAGTGGAGTTCAGTGAAGGGGTAATACCCATAGTGGTAATAAAGTAACCCGTCTATTTAACATATACGAAGCCAGTGATCCCTTGGAAGAGCATGATGTAATAGTTGCCGGCGCAGGAATGGCCGGTTCGCTAGCCGCCACTGCCGCGGCGCAGAAGGGCGCAAAGGTGCTACTGCTCGACAGGAATGACTACTCGCAGGCTGGCAAGAAGACCAACTGGGGATGGGTCTGCGGCGACGCGGTCGCGAAGAGCCACATCGACTTCATAGAGAAGGAACTGAATATTAAGCTCTCAAGCCCGGTGCTGGACCTCAAGGTCGACGGCGTGCAGGTCCTGAGCCCTGACATGCAGAACAAGTTCCCGTTCGAGGGAGAGGGATACAGCCTCGACAGGCCAAAGGCGGCCAAGTACTTCGCCGACATGGCGAAGAAGGCGGGAGCAGAGTACAGGACCCATTACGAGGTTGAGGGTCCGATAATAGAGGAGAACAAGGTAGCGGGCATCTTCGGGAGGAACGAGAAGGGCGAGCAGGTCAGGATAAAGGCCAAACTGGTGATAGACGCGCTGGGCGTAGCCAGCACGCTGAGGAGGAAGCTCCCGCAGAATGGGTACATAGAGAACACGGTCAGCACCGACGATATCGAGTCCACTGGAAGGTACATAATGAAGTTCGAGCACAATGGCGGCGATATCAATTACTATGATCCGAAGAACGCGCTCATACATTTGAATCAGGTGCTTGCCCCGGGCGGCTACGGCTGGGTCTTCCCAAAGACAGGAGACAGGATAAACATCGGAGTGGGCGTGGAGAAGAAGAGCCTTGAGGTAAGGAACGAGAGGCTCGGCAAGAAGGACACGCTTCATTCGCTGATAGATGAATATGTAAAGTGGAATCCGGAGATAAAGAGCTACGAGCTCGATCCCACCGACAGCAACGGCAAGGGTTACTGGTCGGTCACGGTCAAAAGGCAGTTCGACAGTCTTGTCTTCCCCGGATACATGGGCGCAGGCGACAGCATGGCAATGCCGAATCCGATAAGCGCAGGGGGCATAGGTCCTGCTATGGTCGCGGGAGTGCTCGCAGGCGAAGTGGCAGGCGACGCAGTCGCTGCAAAGGACACCGGAATGGAAAAGATCTGGGAGTACAACGTGAGGTACAACAACATGTACGGCAACAAGACTGCCGCTCTCGAAGCATTCAGGATATACCTCCAGTCGCTCAACAACGACCTGATAAACTACGGTATGAGCCACTTCCTTACGAAGAAGGAAGCTGAGGACATAAGCTACGGAAGGATACCGAAGCTGACGATAGCAGCGACGTTCAACAAGGTGCTTAGCGGAATAGGAAACATAAACGCGTTCAGGAATCTCCTCTTCACGGTCCAGAAGATGAAGAGGATGAACGAGCTCTACTCGAAGTACCCCGGAATAAACGAGTTCCAGGAGTGGAAGAAAACAATAAACGGCGAGATGCAGGAAGTCAAGGAGAAGTTCAAGCCGAACCCTGTCTGAGGAGCAAATCTTTTTATTATACGGCAGACCAGCCCTTATCATGAACGAAAGAATTACTAGATATGTAGCGCTGCCGGCCACGCTCACCAGGGCTCAGATGTTCGACCTGCTTGCAGCAATGAACAGGACCGTTTACGTGAGCTATCTCGACCCTAAAGCTCCGCCGCGCCGCACGGTGCTTATTGACGGAGTCGATCCGACTAGGCCGCACCACATACTGCACGGCAGGCTGAACGGCGTAGACGTTGATGGCATCTCGCTGGACAACAGTCTCTTCCTGCCTTTTCGCGCGATGCCTGCCATTGGCCTGGACAGCGAAAGGAAGGAGGGAGGCGTGCTTATCGTAAGGCATGCTCAGGACGGAGAGCTTGTGTACGTCAATCCTAAAAGGCCTGAGCTTGTGGCCAGGCTGACAGAGGCGCAAATGGAACTGGTCGATAAGGAGGAAGCGGTGGTCAGGCAGCTCTCGAGCGCGGCTCAGGCGAAATTCGACAGTGCGATAGACAAGCAACTACAGTGCCTCAAGGAGCTATTCACAGAAAGGCTTGCCAGGGAGAAGTTCACTCCTGATTCTGCCTAGCTACTTTTTGTTCAGTGAAATCTGAAACCCCGCACCTCACATTATACTCCCAAGATCATTAAGTATCACAATGCCAAACTTTTATAGGAAGATTTATTAATATTAATAAACGTTATTATAAACATGCCCAACCCATATAGTCCGCAGAATCATGCAGATCCAAATTATTTCGGAGGACGGGAGGAATATCTAAGAGTAGTTAACAACACAATAGACAGCTCCGTGCACTATAAGAGATCCTCTGGGGTATTAGTCTATGGATATAGGGGTATAGGCAAGACCTCGATGCTTTACAAGATCAAGGCTGAGGCCGAAACAAAAGGCAAAAACATCATAGTGTATCGTAGGCTTGGAAACACAACAACCGACAAAGACCTATATCGCATGATATCAGAAGACGTCATAGAAACAGTAAAGAGAAACAGTACACTTACAGAAAAACTGAGAAGTGTTGCTGGTAAGGTGTCTACGATACACACGCCAGTATTGGACTTGGACATAAAAGCTGAGGCTGAGAAGAGTCCATATCACCTCTGGCAAAAAGTGCGCGATGGCATTCCCGGAATAGATTTCATAATGATACAGATAGATGATGCGGATAATCTTAGCTCAGAGGCTCTAGGGGAGCTAAAAACAATTGTAGAGGCACAGTCCGAAGTGCCATTAATACTTGTCGCTTCTGGAGGAGAAAGTTTTGAGGAAAAACTAGATAGAGATTATTCCCCAATAGCCAGAATCTTCTCTGGGGCGAGCTTCAATCTGGAGTCATTCACACCAAAAGAGATCAAAGAAGTATTAGAAGAGCCTTTGAAAGGAACTGATACAAGATGGAACGAGGAGGGCATAGAGAAAGTGTATGATTTATCAAATGGGTATCCCTACCTGGTACAATGCATTGCTTGGGCTTGCTATATAGAGAGTGGCACGATTACGCAAAAGGACGTAGAAGCCAAATTAAAAGATGCCTTAGAAGTCGGTAGACCTTGGCTTAACAATGAAATAAGACTTGCATCTGACAATGATATACGCTCGTTTTTCAAGATAGCAAAACTAAACAGGAGAGATCTCACTAGCGGGGAACTCTCATCGGCAGGAGTGGATCCGGTATATGTGGGTAGACTTGTCAGCCTGAAGATACTTAAGAAGGTAAGCAGGGGCAGATACAGACTTATAAAAGCACCAATAGTAGCTTACTATCATATGTTGGCTAGAAACATAAATGATTGATTTGTGTTTGTCAGAATGGTCCCTAACCCGTACATAAAATGCCACCTAATCAACAAAGCCCCACACATGGCAGTAGAACACACATAAATAATTACACATAGATAAAGGATCATGAGCTTTGAGTCTGTCAAGAGGGTGGCAAGGCTGAAGAGGCTGCTCGAGAGGATAGCCCTCGTATCGCTCTTCCTGGACACGTGCATATCCATTGCAACGCTGATATCCCTGAACGTGGGCAGGCAGTACACCACCGGAGCGATATACGTACTCAACTACATACTAACTGCGATAGTGGTGCTCTCAATCATAGTCTTCGCCGCGATACTGCTCTTCTCCCACTACGACAAGATAATGAACAGGATCACCCCGCGCAAAAGGAGATAAGGCTAATATAGCTCGGATCTCTTCTTCAGCACAAGCACGTACTCTCTCGCTATCTTGTCATACGCGCGCTCAAGCTTCTTCTTGTCCACGTTCTCCGGCAATTCCATTATGCCATGGCTGCTCAGCTTCTTTGCAAGGGCCTTGTGCCCCGCCTTCAGGTCCTCCACTCTTTCCTCGTACTTCATCCTGATCCCCAAAATAATATGGAATGGAAATAATTTATCGCTTGCGTTTTGTTTCAGGAATTCCAGTAAGATTTCATAACCCGGGTTTTGTAGAAATACCATGGTTTTTTCGACAGAGTCAGACTATTCGTAAACGCTTTGGTGAGATATTCTATCGTTTGTATTCTTCGATAAATCCGCTTAGAGAATAAAGCAAGAATTGCTGTAGGCTTCCATTCTCCAATGCTCTATAATAATTTTGCTTAGTCTTTTCCATGATTGTAACTGGCAAGTGATTATTACGCATTAGGATATGATTCATCAGTAATCTACCCACCCTTCCATTTCCATCTGCAAACGGGTGAATAGTCTCAAACTGCATGTGAAATACCGAAGCCAGTATAAACGGGTGCATCTTGCCCTCATTCTTCTTATACCATTCAATTAAACCCTCCATTCTTTGTTTTACATGCTGTGGAGGGGTAGTCGGACTGTTCGGTCTGATGTAATTATAAAGATTTTTGTAATTTCCCGGGTTCTCGTCTATGTTCTTTTGTATCATAAAGTGCAGTTCCTTTGCCAAGTCCTGGTTTACATCCTCGTTAGACTTTATTTTAAGAAATCTAAGGGCCTCCGAGGTATTGCTAGTTTCATATATCTCTCTTCGAGATATTTCCTTCGGCTCTTTTCCGTTTTTGAGGAATTCGTTAACTTCATCCTCACTCATAGTGTTCCCCTCAATGCTGTTTGTGTTGTATATGTATCTTTTTTCCCATTGTTCATTCAATGTCATTCTGGTATTCTCATCCAACGCATTGGCAAATAAAGTATATTCCTTATTGGTATCGTCAGCCACTTTCAGAAGTTCAATCAGCCTATCGTCGGGTTTGAATTCAGAAACCTTTGAGATCAGGTCATCCTTGTTCTCCTTGTAGAACCGATCGCACATTTCTTTTACTTCAGAATCACTCTTTATGGGCTTATTTAGGTCTCTTGGTCTTACTAAACGCAGGCTTCCGATCATTTTTTGAAAGTCAATTATGGTAAAGGTTGGTTCTAAGTCATGATATCTAAGCAACGTAGATACCAAACTTTCATTTAATTTCAGGCAATAGACTACAGGGCGTTTTGATATTTTTAGCACAATACGTAGAGGTATGGCTACATTTTCTACCTGCCTAGATTGATATTCAGTAAGTGAAGCCCCTTCTGTTTTCAGGTTTTTACATAATTGCTCTAAGACCAGTTTAAAATCCACCGAGATTAATTTATGGAAATTTTCCGGAGCCATTGCCTGCAGGTTCATTAATTGCCCTGTCTTTTCATTTGTCTTGTTGGCGGTATAAGACCCGTCCTTAAGTTTTGTGATAAACCCTTCCGATAGAAGTTGGGCTAAGTATGTGTATACATTAGGCAAAGCTGTGTCTAACCTCTTTGAGAGGTCATTTGGACTTATCCCTTTCTGTGATTGAAGAATCACCTTCAGCATCTCGTATTTTCGCATGATATGATAAAGAGCTATTTCATATATAAATATATCGTTTTAAGGATAAAATATTAGTAATTTAACACTAAACTGACTATTCTATATATAACCATATATAAATGCATAGATCCTCATATCCGGCTTTAAGCCAATAAGCCTGGCCTTATGGCTGTCAATATTCCAACAAAATTACTATTAGACATGAAGACCTGAATTTATCTGGTAAGGTAATAGCCTGCGCCACAATAGAATGTCAGTGTTATTCTCAGCCTCAGTCAAACCTGCAGGTCTACATTTGTCGGCAAAGCCCAACATCTCACACTCCCAGAGCAAGATTTTTTATATATATTCAACCGCAAGTATTCAGGGAGCAGAGAGTTTTGTGCGGGTGTTGATACGGCAGAATACGGAAGCAGTATACCACAGTATGCCACTGCGCAGGAGATAAAGGAGATAGCGGCAAAGGCGATAAGGAACGGCATGGACACGTGTGTCAACATGCTGACTCTCGAGATACTGCGCGCTATGTACACGCCCGACGTGATGCAGTACCTGGACAAGGGCATAATAGGATACATTGCCGCTGCAGGCGCGCTCGCATTCTCAGCCAAGGAGATAACGCCGGAAGGCGTTATCGCGCTTGTCAGGGCAGCGGGCCAGGAGCCGAAGCAGGAATACCTCAAGGCGCTCTCCGAGCTAAAGTACGAGAACGAGCTTGTTTATGTCAACGCCGTCTATTTCGTCAAGGCGAACGGGAAGGAGCCTACCATAACCCTCGTAGCCGAGGTGGTAAGGGCAATGGGCATACCTCCGGACCACAGGATAGCAGGCTACGTGATAGAGTATTCGAAGGAATACCTCTCCGGCGAGTACAATTTCATCAGCGAGAGACTCAACGAAACCGGGCCTGACGGCCAGTTCTTCAAGAAGCTTTACCTGGGCCTGCTGGACCTCTCAGGCGATCTCTCTGATCTTGCCATCAGGGAGCTGGAAAACACAATTGAGGCAGGCGCGGAGCGGACACGCCTGACTCCTGAAGCCCTGCCATACATCACTTCTATAGGCAGCCTTGCTTTTGCAGGCCAGGAGATGTCCACTGAAAAGATGGAATCCATGGTCGTGGCGCTGGGCATGCAGGCGAACGCAGAGGCGCTAAACGCATTCGAGCCTGTCAGGTTCAAGAATCCGATAGTGTATCTGATAGCGCTATACTACCTCTACAGCATGGACATGAGTCTCGACGTTGACTCGATATGCGGGATAGTGAAGGCTATCGGAGTCAGCCCTGACACGCTCATGGCCTCTGGCGTGCTCGCATACTACAAGGCAAAAGCTGCAAACCACATATGACGAAGCCCTGAAGCGGTATAACGCCTGGCGAGAAAGAGTCCTTGCGCATCACTGCAGTCAAGGCGTTGCGTTCGCCACAGCGCTTACCAGGGCAGTCTCGTTCATTGTGTATATCGGATAGGAGTTTATGGTAACGCCAACGGCGTGGCCATTCTTGTATCCTGACAAGGCCTGGAAGTTTGCAGTCGCGTTTACGTACTGGGCATATGTGTAAGTGAATCCGTTCACGGTGCCCGAGTTGGAGGTCTTTAGCGTCATTGGCAGGTCATAGATCGTCGCGTTGTTCAGCGCAGCCGAGATCGGCTGGGCGTTGTTCGTTGTTATGACCACATATTCTATCGAGGCGTTTGCAGTGGTGTTGGAGCCGGCAGCATAAGTTACCCAGCCACTTGTCGCGTTTCCGGCAAGCTGCGGCACCACGGTCTCAAGATCGGAAATGTTTGTCGGAGAGTTCGGGTTGAAGAGGTCGTATCCGGAATACTGGGAGAGGGTTGACCTTATAAGCGCCTGAGCCACAGTCGAGCTCATCTCGATCGGCGTGCTGTTCAGCGATCCTGTTTGCGAACTGACCGTTATGGTGGATCCATAGCCGGATGACGTATTTGTTGATACGGCCGAGG
>JASHTL010000002.1 GCA_030040595.1 Microcaldota archaeon | reverse complement strand
GCCATTATCTGGGCGACTGCGCTCTGACCGTAGACCTTTCCGGAAACCACGGAAAACTGGTTGAGGCGAGCCAGACTGCACTTGACACTGCAATAAGCATGGTAAAGGCGGGCAGGAAGGTAAATGAGATCGGCCGTGAGATAGAGAAGATAGCAAAAGCTGCAGGATACGCGCCTATAAGAAATCTTGGCGGACATGGGATAGAGCAGCATGAGCTGCATGCTGACGTTTTCATACCCAATTATGACAACGGCGACACCACGGAGCTGGAAGAGGGGCAGGTGATAGCAATAGAGCCATTCATCACGAACGGCGAAGGGCTTGTGGTGGAGGGAGATTCCGTGGAGATATTCCAGAAGACCGGTGAAGCTGCGGTGAGGTCCATGGACACGAGGAGCGTTTCAGTCTATATAAATGAGAACTATCTCACGTATCCGTTTGCATCAAGGTGGCTGCACAAAGGCATGAAAGGCATGAGCGACTTCACGATAAGGAAGGCACTTGCCGAGCTATCGTATGCTGACGCCCTTGAGACTTTTCCCGTCCTTGTGGAAAGGAAGAAGGGCATGGTCGCGCAATCCGAGAAGGAGATGATTGTGGAAAAGGATTCCTGCGCTGTGATTACCGAATAGTTAGGAATTTAAGCCTCACCGTCTCAAGTAGAGGAGTATGGCAGGACCAAGGCTCCAGGCTGCGATGGAATACATCACCACTTACGGCTGGGCAATACTCATCATCGCGCTGATCCTCGCTGCGCTCTTCTACCTCCATGTCTTCAACCCGTCGCCATCTTCAGCGTGCGTGCTTGGCGCCGGCATCTCCTGCACAAGTCTCTACCTCACCCAGAACGGAGTGCTGACATTCTCGCTCCTCCAGTCAACGAGTACTCCAATAAACATCACCGCCGCAGGATGCAATACGAATTCCACCATATCCAATACGATCATGACTTACGTGTACAATCCGCCTTCGAACCAGTTCGAGGTGCCGATAGAGGGCAATTATACTATGACAATACAATGCTATTCGTCAGGGAAGGCATACTCTGGCTCTGTAGGCTCTTTATACCAGGGTTACCTGATACTGAATTATACAAAAACGAATTCAAACCTGCCGCATTCGGGGTACGGAAGTATAGACGTAAAGATATCCTGAGCAGGAATAGTCACTTCCTGGGCTTGCCCGCCTTCTTGAACTGGAGCACGACCTTCCTGAACTCCTCAGGCGAGCCGAAGTTGTTGTATACGCTTGCGAACCTGATGTATGCCACCGGGTCGAGCCTGAAGAGCTCCTTTACGACCATATCGCCTATCTTTTTGCTCTCGATCTCGTGGGCTCCGTTCGCCCTTACCCTCGCCTCTATCCTGTCGGTTATGGCTTCCATGCGCTCCATGCTTATCGGCCGCTTCTCGCAGGCATGCACTATGCCCTTGAGTATCTTTGTCCTGTCGAAAGGCTGCCTGGTGCCGTCCTTCTTTATTACCATTATCTCCACCTGGTCCACCCTCTCGTAGGTAGTGAAGCGCTTTCCGCACGAGACGCATTCCCTCCGTCGCCTTACGCTCTCCCCGTTTACAGAGTCTCGCGAGTCTATTACTTCCGTGTTGTCAGATCTGCAGTAAGGACATCTCATTGCCTACATCCTGTGATGCACAGGTGTGCGCGCGACGATTCCCCATCAATCGCACTTAGTGTATCCGCACATCTTGCAAACATAACAGCCATTCTCATGAACAACAGCGCGTTCTCCGCACGATATGCAGCCCTCTAGCTGCTTCTGGGCCTCTGACTCAGGGCCCTTTATCGGCAGCTGCTGGCCTGTGGCTATGACCTTGGTCTGCGATTCCTTCGTGAGCGGCGTTGCGTATATCGGCGCTGACATGCCCAGTATTACCTCAAGCCCCTTTGCTATAGAATCGGGCACGCTGTATATCTTCATGCCCTGGTCCCACGAGATTGAGGAGTTTGACTTTATGCCCTTGAGCGAGTCTATTACTTCTCTTACGTCTCCGCCGACCTGGAGGTACTTGCTGATCAGCCTGCCGAGCGCTTCTGCGTAGCTCTTCTCCTCGCTTCCAGTCTTGCCAAGGTTTATGAAGACCTCGCGCATGCTCCCGTTCTCATCTGTATTTGCTGTAAGGTACATCGCGCCCTGCGGCATCTTTATCTTTACGGTCTGGCCTATCATCAGCCTTGTCCTCTTCCAAGGCTCGATCTCCAGCGGCTGCGGGCTCGCCTCCTTCTTCTCCTCGGTTGCCTTCTGCTTAGCTGCAGCCTCCTCTTCAGTGATCAGTATGCCCTCTCTTGAGCCCTCCCTGTATACGGTGATGCCCTTGCAGCCCGCCTTCCATGCCTGCATGTAGATCTGCTCCACCTGCTCGACCGTTGTCTCCTTTGGAAGGTTCACCGTGGATGATATTGCGCTGTCTATGTGGCGCTGTATGACTCCCTGCATCTTCACCCGGAATTCCGCCTTTATCTTGTGCGACGGGATAAAGAAGTCAGGCATCTGCGAATCGTCCTTGAGGTCCGCAAGCTTCATGTACTCCAGCGCAAGAGGGTGATAGACCTTGAAGAACTCCTGGCTGAGCGACTCGCTTCTCCTTGTGTACGAGAATGCGAATACAGGCTCAATACCACTTGATGTGCCTGCAAGCACAGACCCCGAGCCAACCGGCGGCACTGTAAGTATAGCAACGTTCCTGAGACCGTATGCAGCGATTTTCTGCTGAGTCTCCGGAGCAAGTGTCTTTATGAAAGGCATTGAGAGATGCTTATCCTTGTCGAAGAGAGGGAATGATCCCTTCTCCCTTGCTATCTCAATGCTCTCGTCATATGCTATGTGCTCTATCTTGTTGAACAGATCGTCGGTGAATGCGAGCGCCTGGTCGCTGTCGTACCTTATCTTGAGCTTGATGAACATGTCTCCGAGGCCAGTCACACCTACGCCTATTCTCCTGCTGCTCCTTCCCGCCTCGGTCTGCGCCTTCAGCGGGTGCTTGTCCATGTTGTAGTCAAGCACATTGTCGAGGAATCTGACGGAGTATCGCACGCTCTTCTCGAGCGACTGCCAATCTATCGCTGCTCTGTCGGTGAACGCGCCGACGACAAATGCGGACAGGTTTATGTTACCTAGGTCACAGGCGCCATAAGGTTGCAAAGGCTGTTCCGAGCAGGGATTCGTAGTTATCACGTCCATGCCGTTGTACTCGCTCGGCGAGTATCTCTTGACCTGGTCCCAGAAAATGAGTCCTGGTTCAGCCCAGTCGCGCGCCGAGGTGACGAGCATCCTCCAGAGCTCCCTCGCCTTTATCTTCTTGTCGTACTCGCCTATTACCTTGTTGTTGTATCTGAGCGTGAAGTCTGAGTCTGATTCCACTGCGCGCATGAACTCGTCGGTTATGCGCACGCTTATGTTGGCGTACCTCACCGACCTGAGGTCCTTCTTTATGTTGATGAAGCTTACTATGTCAGGGTGGTCTACGCTGATCGTTATCATCAGTGCGCCTCGCCTTCCGGACTGGCCTATGGTGTGCGTGGTTTCGCTGAATATGTTCATGAATGAAGTCGAGCCTGTGGAATGGACAGCAGAATTGTTTACAGGGGATCCTTTCGGCCTTAGTATCGAGATATCAACGCCTACTCCGCCTCCGTAGCTGTATGTCCTTGCCGCTTCCTTGCACCAGTCGAATATTGCCTCGATCGAGTCCTCCCTGATGGGAATGACGTAGCAGTTCAGCAGCGTGGACCTTCTTGACTGGCCTGCGCCGAACATTATCCTGCCTCCTGGAAGGAACCTGAAATCGCCCAGGAGCCACTTGAACTTCTCGAGCCACTCCTGCCTCTTTGCAGGAGTTTCCACTGATGAGATTTCCCTTGCGACCCTCTCCCACATCTGCTGCGGCACATTTTCGACGACTCTACCGTTCTCATCCTTGAGCGCGTACTTCTCGTAGAAGACCCTTGCACGTATCTCATCCCCTCCAAAGAAATCAAGCGTCTCCTTCGGGAGCGAGACTAGGTGTTCTTCAAATAAACTCTTTGTCTGCTCAACAACTTCGGTCTTTTTCTCGGTTTCGGACATAAAAGGCACCCACAATGCTATTTTCCCAACACACAACAGGTTGTGCAGCGATATGCCTAAAGACACAATCGCTGGTATATACGTGCTTGATAAGGTATTTAAACCGTTCGCGCCAAAAAAAGGGAAATCAAGTAAGAAAATCCATGAATTCGCTATTTAAACTTTCCCTTTTTCATAAAATTTTTATCTCGTAGTAAAATAATCGCTAACCATTATTTTCCAATTGCGGCTATTCCAGTTCCAGGCTGTTCAGGTATTCGCTGAGCTCTGACATGCGCCTTTTGAACGCGGATCTTCTCTTCTGCTTTACCATCCACGACCACGATTCGGCCTTGACTACGAATTTCCGCTCCGCGGTCTCGACTCTCGGGACGTCCATCTGGAGATACGAGTACAGTTCCGGACTCGAGTCGACAACGCTCTTGGCGAACTGGAGCAGGAACCTGAAACTGGTGCTGCTCGTCTTTATGTAGCGTTCTATCCTGAGGCTTTTCCATGCATCTGCGGTGACAAGCCCCACGAAATGCGTAAGCGAGAGTATCGAGCCTATCATCTCGTCGTGCTTCCTCGGCGTAAGGGTTCTCACCCTGAATCCGTATCTCCTGAGCGTCTTCCCGAGTTCCCTTGCGAAAGTCCTCTCCCTGCCGTTCGTCGGTGTCAGTATGAAGTTCTGGCCCTCGGCCTTGGCGCTCGGCCCGAACATCGGATGGGTTCCAAGCACCACTATTTTCCTTATGTACCTGTGCATTATCTGCACAGGCTTCTCCTTTACGGATGTGACGTCTATCAGGCGCTGCCCCTTCTTCAGGTGCGGCGCTATCTCCCTTATCACATCTCTGAAGTTGGACATCAGCACCGAGACGATCACGAGGTCCGCTCCCTCTACCGCTTCTGCGTTGCTTCGCACTGCGCTTATGTGCAGCTTCCTTGCGAGCCTGAGGCACTTCTGGTAGTGCCTGCCTGATATTACTACGCGATGGCCCTTCTTGCTCAGGAACCTGGCGAACCACTCGCCCATCTCCCCTGCTCCGCCTATTATCGCTATCCTCATCTCATCCAACCTGTTGCCTTCTTGTATGAACCG
>JASHTL010000077.1 GCA_030040595.1 Microcaldota archaeon | reverse complement strand
GCTGTACAACAGAGGTGGCGGAAAACATAGCTAACACCAATAAGGGCACTGCGGCGATCGCATACTGCCAGTCGGAGTCATCAGGCGCATATGCCATATCCGGCTCGGCGAGTTCCAGCTGCTCCAGAATCTCGGTTGAGGCGGCACTTCCTTGAATTTGTCAGCCGTGATTACCACCTTCCGCTGTAGCTTATGAGATCTGCCAGCCCATTGGCCTGCACAATGCCAAAAGCATGTCCGAATGCCTCGGTCATCGCCTGTATTCCTGTCTCTTCGGAAAACCCTGTTTTCTTCCCAACCGGGCAGCCCATGCCTATAGCCTGGGTCACATGCCTCTTCAGAGTCAGCCAGTCCGCCCTGGCACTGTTGCATCTGACTACGAAGTCCCTGCTAAGCCTCAGCTCCCTTCTCTCACCTTGCTCCAGCATGTGGCTGGGATACATGCCCGTATCCCTCATTGTTCCCAAGACACCAAAAGGCATTACCTGCGAAAGCCTATTCGGCAGGCCATTCGTAGTTATTGCCCTCATCGCCTCTCCAGGGTCTGCTATCCCGGGCACCTTCTCTGCCATAAGAATGCAGAAGCTTTCTCCCACAGACCGCACGCCGTCGGCAAACACGTCTATTGGGCTCCTGAGTTCCTGCTTCTTGAACAGTTCCCTGTCTCTCGCAAGATCCTCAAACAGCTCTGCAGCAACTGAGCGTTCAAAACTTGTCATTAGCAGATAGGTGGTGAATGCAAGGTTCTTCGCAACCTCATCGCCATAATGCCCTACAAAAATCGATATGTGCGCTGTCCATCCCGAAAAGTTGCGCGGAGTCCATTCTGCGATCATATACTTCGCTTTAAAATCCCTGTCCGCAATCCCTGTAAGCAGCGCACGCCCCGAAACTCCAACCTTCCAACTCACGTGATAGCCCTTTACTTTGTCAAGATGCGCGTCTGCCAGGAGGTCATCCGCGTCCATGCTGCGCACTGCGCTGGCAAAGTCAGTGCAGCGAGGAGTGAGGCTGTCCCTAAATGCCTCAACAATCTCTCTAAGTTCAGGCTTGGAGGCTGGCTCCCTTGTGCGCGGCCTCTCCTGCAATCTTTGCATGAGATGACTCTAATCGCATGCAATATATACTTATCCTAAGCCGTTCCCTAAAACTCAGTCGGCAAGGCTTCTTAGGAAGAATCTCTTTATCATCAGGCTAGGCAGATCCATATCGCCGTACCTGCCAAAGAAGCCTTCCGCTCCAAATACTTTCATTAGCGTAATCATTGCGCCAAGGTGCTGCGGCTGCATTGAGGAATAGAAGCGGTTTACAAACGCGTGCAACCTCATGTCCAGGCCATATCTCTCCATGAAAATCCTCTCATACTCGGAGAGCATGTGCCCTTCCCTCATCCTGCCTTCGATGGCATCCGCTGCAATTAGAGCCGCGTTGCCTCCAAATATTATCCCTCCGCCGGTTGTGGCCTTGACCTGCCCTGCAGCATCTCCGATCAGCACAACTCCATTCTCCTCGTCGAATATCCGTTCACGCCTGCACATCGGTATCATGCTTGCGCCTTCTGAGAGGGGCGTCTGCCCGTTGATCTGGTCTGCTACCTCTTTTGTCCTGATGAATCGTTCGAACGCGAGTTTTCCATTGCCATGCGATGAATCTATTCCCACGCCTATCTCAAGGATATCCTTCGCGTTTGGGCAGATCCATGCGAAAAGGCCCTTATACGCTGCGTTGTCAAAAAAGAGGTCCACAACTCCGGGGTCGGGTGCGGAGACGTTGTACTCTGCCTTGTACGTTAGCGAGTACCTCGCTATCTGGCCCATACTGAAGTGCCTTGCCACTGTCGATACCGCGCCGTCAGCTCCCGCGATCAGGCCCTGCATGCGCATGGACTCTATCTCCGAAGCGCCGATCCTTTTCCTTGTCTCCACGTCCGCGCCTGCAGCAACGGCCTCGTCCATGCAAACCTCATTCAGCAATGTCCTGTCAAGCACAGCCGCCACTGTATTGTCTGACCTTATCCTAAGTTCACGCCCTCCTGCATGTATGTTCGCGCCGTTTAGCGTGTTCGTAACAGCACGCTCGTGCCGTATCCCAAGGGTTGCGAGGCCTTTCAGCGAGAGTATTCCAGAAGCGTGCACCGGCCTCCCGACCCTCATCTTCTGCTCGTATACCTTCGCATCTATCCCGCGCCCTGCTAACGCCTTGGCGCATATCATGCCTGCAGTTCCTCCACCTATTATGGAAACTCTCTCCTCCAAAATGCGCACCTTATACTCTCATTTATATAGCTTAGCAAGTTAAATAAAAACTACAGAATTATTTACTGGCAAACCTATTTATCGGTTCGCTTTGTGGATGGCATTGCATGTCTCTATTAGTCGCGGTATTAGTCGGTTTCGTATCAATAATGGCTCCCGGATTCTTCCTAGCCCTGGCGTTGCTCAGGAAGACCAAGTTCAGCCTGTTTGAGATAGCTATCATAGGCTTTACGCTCGGCATGATAATACCGCCAATGCTTATCTGGGCCGAGTCGTACCTTATACCGTACTCATCCGCATTCTCCTTCTCGGCAGGGCTGTACAACGCGAATGTCATCATACTTACTATAATCGGGATCGTCTTCTCGTTCCAGCAGGGCGCGTTCAAGGGCCTCTTCGGAGGATTCGGCATGCCCACGCAGTCGGCAAAGACAACGGCAAAAGCCATGGAATCCGACTACATGAAGAGACTAGGCGAGATAAGGACAACCATGAAGAACCTCAAGATGGACCTGAGCGTGATGAAGGAGCACGAACAGGAGGAGCAGGATCTCGCGATGCGCCATTCCGAGGAAATGCTCGCGCTCCAGAGTGCAGGCCCTGAAGAGCGCAATGCTGTCATGGCCCAGCACCAGAACCAGGAGAGGAAACTATACGAGCAGCATGAGCGCGAGGAGGCTACGCTCCTGCAATCGGCGACGCTGGCAGACTCGTCCATGCAGAAACGTTTCCAGGTGAAATGGATATACCTGCTCGTCCTTGGCCTGATGGCGGTAACATTCCTTACGAGATTTGCAAGCATTGATGTTGCCCCTCGATACTTCGAGTTCGACCCCTACTTCGACATGGTAAGCACCCAGTATATCCTCACTTACGGGTACCAGCTCTACCTTGACACATCCGCATGGCCTACTTCCGTGAACGGGACCAACCACAGGGCCGAGCCTCTGATACCGTACATCGAGGCTTACTGGTACGACGTTGCAGGACCTCAGGCCCAGAACACCATAGGCGGGCCTGTGCCATCATCGCTGGGACCTGCAATAAGCCTCTCCTCCGGAGCGACATCTTCAGAGACCCCTCCAAACACTAACCTGATCAGCCTGGTAAGCAGCTACTACCCTCCCATTGCTGCTGCGCTTCTCGTCTTCGTGGTCTTCATGCTTCTCTACCATCTCTACGGCGACTTCCCCGCAATAATCGGAGCGACGCTGGCTACGGCAATGCCGACGCTGATCAGCACGTTCATTGCAGGCGAGCAGCTCCTCGAGCCTTTCGGCATACTGCTCCTCTTCTTCTTCCTGGGCACCTATCTGCTGGCAGTGGAGAATCCCAAGGAGCCCAGGTACGCCATACTCGCCGGAATAGCATTCGCAGCCAACTTCCTCGGCGCGCAATATTACACTGTACCTGCGGCAGTCCTGGCAATATACATACTTGCCCAGGGCCTCTTCAACGTCCTCAAGGGCAAGGAGATGCGCGACTTCTACAAGATGAACATAATAGTAATCGCAGTATTCACCGTGCTTTTCATACTCTACATACCATACGCTGCAACGCTGCAGAACAGGATACCCAGCTATTTCGGCGTGCCAACGATAGTAAGCTTCCCTGTGGCCGCGCTCCTAGTCGTGGCGATATTCCAGTACCTGCCCGCTCTCATCAACAACTTCAAGCTTGCCACGCTGAAACTCGACCTGAAGACATATCTGATATGGCTTCTTGTGCTCGTGCTTGTCCTTGTCGGGCTTGTGATCTTCACCCCGCTTGGCGCTCCTGTCAAGGCGTACCTTACGCTCAGCACGCACTTCACTACTCCGTCATCGCCTCTTTTCATGACCGTGCAGGAGTACGCGCCTACAGGCATAGACTTCAATTTCGGCACAGGCGGCTTCGGAATCATAGCAGCAAGCATAGACAACGTGCAGATAATCACATGGGCCGTTCTGATAGCATTCATACTTGTCGAGGCGTACGCGATCTTCTTCAAGAACTCGCAATCCGGGATAATGGTGCTCGCATTCGTCCTGCCGCTTGCCGCGGCAGGCATGTCTGAGGTAAAGTACCTGCCTCACTTCGGAGTTGCTTACATAATAGCGATAGGCGTGATATTCGGCGAGCTCCTCGTTTACATCAACTCGAAAAAGAACCCGGACTGGCAGAAGTGGCTCCTGTACGGGCTCGGCAGCTTTGTGATAGTGGCCGAGTTCGTCGCCTATATAGGCCTTGGCGTGCTTCCTGCCGCGATCAACCAGAACTGCACCACTATAAACAGCACAGGCAACAGCGTAGGCGCGGATCTCTTCTGCAACACCGTTCCAGTTTACTGGCTTAACGCGCTCTCGTGGATGCGCTCGAACATAGGCCCTTACGGACCCCGCGTCCTCTCCTGGTGGGACTACGGCGACTGGATAAACTGGTTCGGTAACACGAACACGGTCATAAGGGGCGACAACGCCGTGCCTGACCTGGATTACGCTGTTGCTGCACGGTATGTGCTGGGGAACGCCAGCGGCTACGGACCTGCCAACCTGGCCACATTCATGGACACGGTGCAGGCAAAGTACGTTCTGTTTGATGACCAGATAGTGCCGAAATGGGGGGCGCTCGATTTCCTTGCATGCATAGACACAAATCAGACCACGCAGAAGTACGCGGAGGAGCAAGGAAAGGAATACAACCAGAGCTTCGTGCTCGGCACATCGCCGTGCGAGAT
>JASHTL010000076.1 GCA_030040595.1 Microcaldota archaeon | reverse complement strand
ATGGTGGCAGGCGCGAGAGAAGACATAGATGCATCGTTGCGTAAAGAAACAAGACATACGGCAACGGCAGACGAGAGGTTCGAAGAGCAGGTGAGTCTGCTAGGAAGAGCAGCCCACGAAGGAGACATTGTTTCTATACAAAGCGTAAAAGAAGAGATAACCCGCATAGCTTCAGAAGCGATTGCCTTGAAAAGGAGGAACTCTCCCCCCACTGATGAGGAAATACAAAAAGAGGCCACGCGCCTATACGCTATTGCTATAATAAGGGGAGATATACACGGAAATACGCCCCCTATCAACGCGCTTAGACCATTGCTTAAGGATCGATCATTTGACAATGTAGTAAAAGCTATTACCATACTAAATGAGCTTTTCAAAGATGTGCCATTGTCACCGGAAATCTTTTATGCCCCAAACAATGATGGAAGAAGCATTAGCTGGTTTGCTGGTGCAATAAGAAATCCATTGATACTCAAACACGTGAATGATCTAGAGACGAAGGCAAAAGAAGCTGTGACTGAGAAGGGCGGCGTCTACGAGGATCTTGGAAACCAGACAGTATACGTCATAAAAAGGGACGGAGGAACTGTTAAGGTCGATGGTGCTGTCAAGGTCGTAACGACAGGAAGGGAACCAAGACTTGAGGTAGTGCAACGAATTCCTTCATCTCAGCTCAATTCCGAGCTTTCTTCCTAACGCTGCAAGTTCCTTGGGAGCCCTCTTATTGTGCAGCGTTGTTTCTGATATCTCAACAGCTGATCCGAAAGTCAGCATTGCGCGGTCTTTCTCTCCGGCAGAGATGAAATTCTCAACGGCTTGGACATACAGCTGAAGCACTTTCTCCCTGGCTGCACGCCTTGGCTTAGAATGCATATACGATCTAGATGCTTTTGCAGCAAGCTCTGCCGCTGCGTGGTAGTGCCGTGCAATCCTTGAGTATACCTCAGACTCACTGCCCGGATTCTCGATCCTCGCGGCCATTCTTGCCGTTTGCGCCGATTCGTCAAGAATGTCCTGCGTGCGCCATCTTTCGAGCGTAACAAAGGAGGGGCTGTACTGCATCTCTATGGCTCTGTCGAGCTCCGAGCTCTTGCCGAAACGCTCTAGCTCTGATCTTGTGGAAGTATTCATGATAACGCTCAGTATGTGCAGCCTTTCCACTGTGCCGTCGCTTTCCTTGACCATTTTGTCCCACGCATCGCTTATCTCCTCTACGGATCTTGCCTTATTTACGACCCTGAGCGTCTCGTTGATTATACCAGATTCTCTTGAATATAGCCCCATCATTGTGCCATTCAGTATCCTCCATGCGGAGTTGCTGTCGCCGTCCTGGAGCGTTATTCTGCCCATGCGCCCGTATATCGATGAATGCGCATCGCCAAAGTCCTCTATGTATTCCTGCGCTGTTCGCCTTACCGTCTCGAGAAACTCGCCGGTGTTGAACGTTGTCCTCTCCTGTGCTGATCCCTCCCTGAGAATAGCCGCCCAGTCTTTTGATACACTCACCGCTTCGGCAAGCCTACCTCTAAGGGCGTCTATCCCTTTGACCATCTCTGTTCTTGCAGTGTCTACGTCTACCAGCAAGGGTGCGTCCTTGTGAAGATTGCCTTTGTATCTCCTCATTCCTCTCATACGCATCTCCAAAACACTGATGTAATTATATTGTCAATACTGGCTTATTAACCCAGCACGAGGCCATGCCCTCTTGCTAAAGAACGAAACAATTAAATGCATCCAGCAAGAATCTATCTCTATGCAAGACTTCAACGTCACTGCCTACGACGTAGAGGGGAAGGTCGACTATGACAAGCTTATCGAGAGATTCGGAATCAAACCAATAGACAAAAGCCTTGAAAGTAGGATAAAGAAGGATGCCGGGGAACTTCACTTCATGATAAGGAGGGGCATCTTCTTCGCGCAGAGGGATCTCGACTGGCTGCTCGGCGAATATGAAAAAGGTAACAAATTCTATTTGTATACGGGACTTGCCCCTTCTGGAAATATGACTATAGCGCACCTGATCCCTTTCGTATTCACAAAATGGCTCCAGGAAAGGTTCGGTGCGGAGGTCTACATACAGATACCAGACGAAGAGAAATTCCTGGCAAAACGAGATACGAGCCTTACACTCGAAAAAGTTCATGAACTTGCAGAGGAAGCCGCGCTCAATATACTTGCCTTGGGATTTGATCTCAAAAAGACTAAGATATTCCTCGACACCGAGTATGCAGGCTTCATGTACAAGCAGGCAGTAAGAGTCTCCAAGTACATAACATTCTCCATAACAAAAGATGCATATGGCTTTGGCAACGATACAAACGTAGGTACGCTGTTCTATCCTACAATGCAGGCTGTTCCGGCATTTATGAAGTCTGTTCAGGAGGGTAGGAATATACCATGCCTGATCCCTCTTGGCGTGGATCAGGATGTGCATTTCAGGGTGGCGAGGAATGCAATAGAGAAACTCGGATACTACAAGCCTGCAATAATGCACGCCAAGTTTCTTCCAGGTCTCAAGGGCGAGCCGAAGATGTCATCAAGCGACCCAGAAACGGCCATATACCTCTCCGATTCTCCTGAAACAGTAAAGAAGAAGGTGAATAAGGCCATCACAGGACAGCAGGCAACGGCAGAATTGCAGAAGCAGCTTGGTGGAGATCCTGACAAATGCTCCGTATGCCAGTACTACAGGTTCCTATTTGAGCCTGATGATACTAAGCTTGCAAATATTTTCGATGGCGAAAGAAAGGGAACGCTTCTTGCCGGGGAGCACAAGGCGGCGCTTGCAAAGACCATAAACGCATTCCTCGAGGAGCACAGGAAGAAAAAGGAAACGCTTAGAGGAAAGCTCGAGAGCGTCATGCTGAAAGGCTGATGAGAAAATCTACACATACGGAAAGGGTTTTAAGCCTTCTTGGCGTCTTTTTATAGCCGACCAGTGGTTAGAGTGCTGTATCTCAAGTCACTCACTATAGATAAGTTCAAGTCGTTCAAGCATGCGGAGGTACTGATCAGCCCCGGCTTTACGTGCGTTGTAGGCCCGAACGGCAGCGGCAAGAGCAACATATGCGACGCGCTCCTTTTCGGGCTCGGGGAGAACTCCTTGAACAGGCTGAGGGTAAAGCATCTCAATGAGCTCATCTCCTTCGGGCTCAAGAAGAAGGGTTCAGACCTCGCCAAGGCCCATGTGAAGATAGAGCTCGCCGGCGACCAGGATTACGTGGTAATAAGGACCATAAAGTCGGACGGGAAGACGCAGTACACCGTGAACGGCAAGCACACGACAAGGCAGGAAGTACTGGAGATACTCAATGTCAACAGGATACGCGCAGACGAGACAAGCACGATAACGCAGGGAGAGATAAACAGGATAATATCGCTTAGCCCGAAGGAGAGGCGCGAGCTGATAGACATAGCTTCGGGAATAAAGGAATTCGAGGTGAAAAAGGCAGACGCGATGCGCGAACTGGAGAAGGTGAGCCAGCGCATCTCCGAGACCCAGGGAATGCTAAACGAGAAGGTCTCCTTCCTCAGGGACCTTGAGAAGGAGAAGGAAGCGGCTCTCAAGTCGATAGAGTACTCGGAAAAGCTGAAGACGCTGAGATACAGCATACTGGTTGCAAGGAAGGAGGGCCTGAAATCGGCTCTGGACGCATACACTAAAGAGTTGGCCGTTGTGGACTCGAAGAGGAACGAGACAGAGCTTAGGAGGAGCGAGATCGCCAAGAGGCTCAGCGACTACGAATCGGAGAGGGAGCACCTCACGCACAACATAGGCACAAGCAGCTCCTCAATGAGCGAGACCAACTCGAGATACGACATTGTTAACAAGGAGATAGCGACCCTTGAAGCTGAGATAAGCAGCCACAAGAGCTCGCTCATAGAGATAGGCTCATTCACAGATGACGCTGAGAAGGAGCTTGCAAGGATAAAGGAGAAGCTCGAGTCAGGAGAAAAGCTGGTCCTTGAGCTGCAGGTGCGAATAGGCGCGCTGGAGAAGGAGATCGGAGTGGCAGGGCCCACGGAGAGCCCTTCCAGCAAGGAGAAGGAGATGGAAGAGGTCGCAGCGCTGATACAGAGTCTTGAGAAGAAGGTCTCGGAAAGTCAATCGTCATTGCACAAGATCGATACAGAAGCGCACTCGCTAAAGGAGTCGATAGAGGAGCGGGAGAAGGCATGGGAGTCGGGAAAGACGGCTGTAAAGGCCG
>JASHTL010000075.1 GCA_030040595.1 Microcaldota archaeon | reverse complement strand
CAAGATGGACACAGTAAAATACGACAAGAAAAGATTCGAGAGCATAAGGGAAGAGCTGTTGCAGTTCCTTGAAAAGATAGGATTCTACTCGAAAGACCTTGACTTCATACCCATCTCAGCATATGACGCTGAGAACCTTGTCAAGAAATCAGGAAAAATGGATTGGTACATAGGAAAGAGTCTTCTTGACACCATGTATGATCTTGCAAAAAACTCCGATAAAAAGATCCTAGATGACAAGCTGAGAATCTCATTGCAAGGTTACCTGCCAGGTGACAAGGAAAAGAAGCTTATAGGGAAGATAATCAGCGGTACAATAAAGATTAACGATTCTGTCAGACTGGTTCCTGGCAATTATGTATACAAAATAAAAGGCATATTCGTGAAAGGCGCAAAGTCAAAGTCAGCCAAGACGAAGGAAAACATAGCTATAATGCTGGACAAGGAGATAAAAGAGGATGCGCGGGGGCGCGTATTATGCAGAGAAACGGAAAAACTTGACGCAACTGACGATCTTAATGCCCTGGTTTTCTTCACCTCCGCGATAAATGGAAACACCGCGATACGGTTCAATGGCATAGAAGTGCCTGCAAGCCTGGATGTACTGGCAGGAGTGGATGTGACAACCGGAGACACGGAGAAACACAAGAAAATAAAGCCGCTCAGTGCCGCGAATGTCAGGCTCTCCTTGGGCGAGAGCATAGCCGCTGAACCGTTCGACAAGACGATGGAACTGGGCAGGTTCGTGCTCTACAGCAACAGGGAATTTGCAGGAATAGGAATAGTCAAAGGATAACCATGGCAAAGACAACGGGGAAGAAACTCTACCTCATAGGCATAGACGCTGCGCCGCTCTGGCTCCTTGAAGAGCTAAAGGACAGGAAGGGCATGGAACCTTTCAAGGACCTAATAAAACACGGGCAGATAGGAAACCTCGAGTCCACCCTGCCCCCGATGACCGGATCCGCCTGGCCTACGATATACACGGGACTGAGTCCTGCCGGCCACGGAACCCCTGATTTCTTCGTGATAAAGAGGGATTATGTCAAGGACGTTGTCTATTATGATTCTAACGAGCACCCTCCTTTCTGGAAGTCTTTTGCCGATAATGGATTGAAATCTCTTGTCATAACACCTGCCACTGACATCACGCTGCCTGAATTCGGCAACGTTGATTTCATAAGCGGCTTTCCGCTCAGATCCAGGGCGAACAGCGAGAGACTGAGGAAGATGATGTCAAAGCACAACTTTGATGGAGAGCCTGAGATAGAGAAGGGAATGACGGAGGGAAAGATAAGCAATTCCGAGGCGTCGAGGATATACGTTAAAAGCGTCGCGAAGAGAAGCGAGATCGCAAAGGAGTTGCTCAAGGAGAACGAGTACGACTTTGTATACGTGTGCTTCACCGAGACCGATAGGATACAGCACTTCACCCTAGGCACAAAGGAGAGGTGGGACTACATACTGCCTGTCTATGTGGAAATAGCCAAGTTCATCGCATACATAGAGGAGAGGGCGATAAAGGAGAATGCCATAGTTGTCATTGTATCTGATCATGGCGCGCAGCCTATGAAGGAGAAATTCCTCCTGAATGGATGGTTAATAGAGAACGGCTTCCTTGTGCTCAAGGAATCTGTGGCAAAGAGCATAAGCGCGGCATCTAATCCAGGCGCTCCAAAGACATACGAACTGCGTGAGAAGATCATGAGGAGCGGTCTCAGAAAGACCTATGACAAGATGCCGTACCAGGTCAAGAAGGTCACAACCGGGCTTGTAGGTACGTTCCTCGCTAATGCATCCTCTGGAGAATACACAAGGCTGCACCTCTTTGATTTCGATATGAAGAAGTCAGTGGCATTCGCCGAAGTCTCGAATGGGCCTTTCGCCACGCTCTGGATAAACGACGGACGCTTCTCTTCAGGCATAGTCAAGGATTCTCGGAGAAAGAAGGTCATTTCAGACATAAAGAAGAAGCTCGTGCAGGCCAGGAACAGTGAGGGCGAGAAACTCATTGTGGGATTCAAAGACGCAGCCGAGTACTACAAGGGCGCAAAGACATTCATACCCCCGGACCTGTTCATAGAGATAAGGAAAGGGTACACGATGGACATATTCAACTATTCTCCAAGCACCCTGTTCATGAAGCCTGAACATGCCAAGAGCGGCGACCACATAAGGGATGGAATAATAGGCTATTTCGGTCCGACTAGACTGAACATACACAATGCCTCTGTACTTGACATAGCCCCTACCATGCTGGCCTACTTCGGAATAAGGAGCAGCACCAAGGGCAGGAATCTCCTCTCAAGATAGTATCTTCTTGTATACCGCAAGCGTATCTTTGGCGGTCTGCTCCCATGTTAGGCTCCTTGCATAGGTCATTGCCTTCTTGCGCTGCTTCTCGTCATACCCGTTCTTCTTCAGGTGCTCTATTATCATTGCCATCTCATGCGGGCTCTCGGCTTCCAGGCAGTACTTCCTGGTCTCTTCAGGTATCTTGCCCTCGCTGCATATTATCACGGGAAGGCCCCTCGCCTGCGCTTCGAAGATCGGCAGGCAGAGCCCTTCATAGAGGCTTGGCAATACAAATGCGTCGAATGAATCGTATATCTGCACGAGTTTCTCCTCAGGAGCAAAGCCCTTGAATGAGATGTTCTGGTTTATCGCAGCCTGCCTGAGCATCTCGTACTCATATGCTGGTTTTCCCCAGAGGTCGAACCTTATCTCGTTGTCATTTACCTTGTTGAATGCGTCTATCGCAAACGAGACGTTCTTCCTCGTCCTGAATGCGCCTATGTAGCCTACAACAAAATCCTTCTTTTTCTCCTTTTGGGGTACCGGCTTTCTGTACCTGTCGTCTACAGCGCCTCCGACTACAAAGATCCTCTTTCTGTCGAAACCGAGATGCGCGGCGTCGTTCTTTGTAAGAGTGGATCTCGCTATTATGTAGTCTGCCTTGAGGGTGAGCTTCAGGCTGTACCTTATCTGCATGTGCAGCCTGATCCTTGCCATGAGGCTATTCTGCATGTCCGCGTCAAGCTCAGGTGCAAGCAATGGCTGGTAGTCGTGCGCTGTTGCCACGAAGAGGGCCTTGCCCCTGTTCGCAGGGTATATGGGCTTCACATCGAGGTTGTGAACTATGTCGAAACCCCTATAGTCCCTTGTCCTGCTTCCCAGAGCCATTCCCATAAAGTCAGAGAACTCCGATTCCGTGCGCTTGTACGCCTCAACAGAGACGTCGAATCCTGCCCTTGGCGCAAGCTTCCTGAAATTGTGTGCCAGTTCGTACATGTAGGAGGGAACGCCATATCCGCTGCTCCTGTCGAAATTTGTGTCCATGCCCAGCAGTGCAACCCTTCTTTTCTCTCCCATCTTATCACTCAAGTTAGATCTTGTGCTGCCTCAATGCCTCCTCAGCCTTCCTGTACTGGTCGTGGTCATTGATCGTGTAGAAAGCCTCTATCGGATATGCGTATACGCCTCCTTTTTGTGCGAGTTTTTCGAGCACGTCCCTCTCAATGGAAAAAGAATCTACGTCTGGAAATGCGCTTGTAATACCCCTACTCATAATGTAAACACCGCAGCTTATGAAGTGACTTGGCGCATCTTCCTGCTTTGGCTTCTCCACGAATGCCGTTACTCTCTCGCCGTCAAGCGCAACAACTCCTGACTTGGTCACATCCTCTACCTCCGTCACGGCTATAGTTACTATTGCGCTGTTCGAAACGTGATGCTTGTACATCTCGGCAAAGTCTATCCTGAAAAGGTTATCCCCGTTTATCACGACCACATCCTCGTTGCCGTGGATCTTCGAGAGCGCAAGCTTTATTGCGCCTCCTGTGCCAAGCTTCTCCTTCTCTACGCTATAGATTATCTTCAAAGGCATGCGTGCTTTATGCCTCTCAAAATACTCCTGAATAATTTCCGCCTTATAACCTATTGCAAGGACCGCCTCTTTGACTCTCTGGGCTGCAATCTCGTCTATTATATACTCGATAAGGGGTTTTCCAAGCAGCGGCACGAGCGGTTTGGGTGTTTTTAGCGTCAATGGCCTGAGCCTGGTGCCTTCGCCGCCTGCTATTATAATAACTGCACCTGGCGCATTCTGTCGTGATGGCATTGCTTTACCTCTATAGATAGTGCATGATAATATTAATAAATGACAAATTGCCATATCAATACTGATTCAAATGGATAAGGAGAAGATGCGCGAATACATAGAGGAGGGCGCAAGGATAAGGAAGCTCATAAACGTTGACGAGATCTACGAGATAGGTGTGGAAATTGCCGAACGATTGATAAAGAACAACGGCTCTCTCCTGATATTCGGCAACGGCGGCAGCGCCGCTGATTCGCAGCATATAGCTGAAGAGTTCTTCTGCTACTCTGAGAGAAGGAATAGGAGACCGCTCACGGCACTAGCTCTGACATCCAGCTCTCCCACAATGACTGCAATATCTAATGACTTCTCATACGAGGAGGTGTTTGCAAGGCAGGTGCGCGGACTTGCCAAAGAGGGCGATGTAGTAGTGGGTCTATCCACCAGTGGCAATTCCATGAACGTCATAAAAGGGATAGAAGAAGCTAATAAGATAGGGTGCTTCACTATAGCCCTAACCGGCAAAACAGCGGGAAAGCTCGGAGGCAATGCGGATAGGATCATAAGGGTTGACAGCACACGTGCGCCTTTGATACAAGAGGTTCACATGGCAATAGGTCACATGCTAGCCGGAATCGTTGAAGATCTAATAGATGTATAACCTTATTAATGACCTCTGGCTAATAGCGTGTGATTAAGATGGGCAGACAAAAGCGTGTTGTTATAACAAGGGCACCGTTTAGGTTGACATTTGCCGGTGGAGGTACGGACATCCCTGATTACTACAAGAATTACGGGGATGGCGCCTCGGTCAACGCTTCAATGAATCGTTATGCCTACATAATGGTAGCGGAAAGCTTCCACGAGAACACCATAAGGGTGCGCTATACGACTTCGGAAAACGACGTTACCAACATTGACGAAGTGCAGCACCCATCCATCAGGGAGTCACTCAGGTTCCTAGGCGTTACCAAGGGCATCGAGATAGCGACTCTTGCCGACATTCCTTCAAAGGGCACAGGTGTTGGATCGAGCAGCACGTTTACGGTTGGCCTGCTCCACGCACTCCACGCATACAAAGGAGACGAAGTAACCCCTGAACAACTCGCAAAGGAAGCTATCCATATCGAGAGAGGGGTATTGAAAGAGGCCGGAGGAAAGCAGGACCAGTACATAGCTGCGTATGGAGGAATCAGGCTGATGGTCTTCAAGAAAGACGATACTGTTGATGTCAAGGATGTCGGCCTTGGAAAGAAAGAGGTAGGGGAGCTTGAGAGGCACCTGCTGCTGATGTATACTGGAAAGGAGAGAAAGGCATCTGCACTGGAGCAAAAGAAGGTATCTACAATGAGCGAACATTTAGACTCTTACAAAAAGATGGCCGAGCTGGCACACAAGCAGTATGACGCGTTCCAGAAAGGCAGGTGGCAAGAGACTGGAAAGCTTCTCCACGAGAACTGGCTGCTCAAGAAGACGCTGGCGAGTGGTGTAAGCGACCCTTACATAGACAGGCTATATGGCACTGCTATCGAGAATGGGGCTGAGGGTGGAAAGCTTCTTGGTGCAGGGGGCGGAGGCTTCTTCCTATTCTATGCGAATCCTGACAAGCACGAGAAGATAATAGAAGCGCTGCCTGAGCTGAAGCCCGAGCCATTTGGTTTTGAACTAGAGGGCAGCAAGGTCGTCTACAGCCAGGGAGAAGGGCTCAAGGCGTAAGCAACTGCCTTTGGGCAGTTTCTGTGTCAAAGTTTGTTATAACAGGCAGCGTAGCAAGTACTTAAAAAGGAGAAAAAACCATTTTATAATGACTGGTCTTATGCAGCGCACTAAGAGAATAGGACTCGTTGGCCTTGGAGAGGTATGCCTTCAGAGATTCATCCCTGCGTTAAATGCGCTGAATACCGATTACGAGGTTGCCTGGACTGTCACTGCCCAGCCAAAGGAACAGGCACTAACAGAGCTTACAAGGGCAGAAGCCAAGATAAGCGAAAGCTTTGCGTTCTATAAAGGAGACAGTTTTCTTAAGCGCCTGCCTGAAGGCGCAGACTTGGTCATGGATGCAACGCCATCCAGGTATCATGCACACAATGCGGAACTTGCATCTGCATCCGGAGTGCCATTCTATACTGAGAAGCCCTCTACGATAAACAATGAAGGAATAAACAAGCTTACGCTTGCCGTCGCAAGGAACCCTGGCCTTCTTGCATACTTTGTAGAATATTATCGCGATGAGAAGGGGATAATGCTCCGTGCAGCGCTCTCACCCAACGAGCAGATGTCAATAGCCCTGGGATCCTGGCACGAGCAGTTCTTCGTCGGAGGCATTCCCGCCAAACTGCAAGGCTCTATAGACTCGATCGGTAAGATCGTAAGAATAGTTGGCACAGGCATAGAAGACGAAGGAATGACTGGAGAACTCACATACAAGACATGGATAAACGACCGTGATCAGGGAGGCCAGTTACTGGACAGGAGCACACATCTTATCTCATTCGTACATATGCTCGGCAATCGCGTAGGAGAAGTTGCAGTGGAGAGTATAAGAGCAGGAATATGCAAGAAACTCGATGCCGCATACAAGGAGAAGACCGGAGGCGAGACGCCAGCGGAGACTTATGCCGAAGTGACGCTAAGGAGCCAGCACGGATTCCCAATAATATTCGCCTTCGGAAATTACAGCGGAACAAACCACAGGGCCCTGCAGATAGAAGGTGAGCACGGCATTGTTGTTGTCAATTTCGCCACACAAGTGATGCATATCGACAGCAATCAATTCTCAGGATCGGTCGAGATAAGGTCTGACCCCAAGTACTCCATAATCATGGCCGACCTCATGAGAAGATATGATGATCCAAAATTACATCACGAGTACGGTCTTAAGAATAGTATCCAGACGCTGCGAACTGTAATAGAAGCAAGGGAAATGATCACTCCTGCAAACACATTCTATCATGATGCCGGTCATATACCTGGAGCACAGGAAGTCATGAACATGCTGCGGATCTAAGACTGGCAGCTCAATGCGTGTATTTGGAGACTCCTATCCAAACAGGATGCTTGCATACGCGACTACTGATTTGTAATCTCCAGTAACCAGCCCCGATGTGGCATACCTGAGAAGTTTTCCTTTCTTTGCACCGTGCCCCTTGGCATAGAGTGCGGCGACGGATATCGGTCCATATCCGCATGCGCTGTCGTCGCTTTTCTCTATAATCCTATAGAATTCTGGAACATCAAGCTTTTCCAGTGCATTTATGGCTGGCATATCTTTCCTTTCCGCAACCTCGCTGCTTTCATAGTGGTTGAAGTCGGAGCTTGCGACTACAAGAATCTGCCTTTTCAGCATTGTCTCCGCCTCTGATATCGCACTTTCCAGCGCTACAGCAGACTCGTATGACTGGTCCCCCATGCAGATAAAAACGCACCTGGGTCTTTCTACCGCGCACTGGAGAAACGGAAGCTGCACCTCCACAGAATGCTCTGGCATGTGCGCTTCCTCATCGATCGCCATCTTTCCAAGCCTTGCGATAGCCTCAGCAAGCTCCTTGTCATTCGCAACCTTCGCAAACGGCGTAATCCATGAATCTACGTCAGAAATGGATACTGGGTATCCGCGCCCAGTATGGTTCGGCCCTATTACCACAAAGGTGTCTATGTTTCGGAGTGCTTTCATGCCCTTTATCGCATTGTAGGTATACGCTGCAACGCTTCCCGAGTAAAAGTATCCCGCGTGTGGCGCGACGCATGACAGGATGCTGTCCTTGCCGGCTTTGCCAGGTTCTGCCTGGTCCATGAAGGTTTCGATCATCTGCCTGAGCCTCTTGGGACTGGAGGGATAGAATGAATCTGCGACAGCAGGCTTTCTGTCCATGGTATTACTTTATGACCACTTTGTCGGATATGTCTATAATCCTGTCGACGCTGTACGATACGGGATTTCCGAAGCTCGTATTCACCGTGAACCTTCCAGTCTTGATGTTGAGACCCGCGACCTTCCCTATCAGGGCTCCAAGCTCGTTGACCACCATCTTGTCCTTGAGCCTCTTCTGCTGCAGGGTCCTCCTCCTGAGCATGTTTGCGATCCCTGATATGCCCACGCCTATGACTATCGCCACTACGGTGAAGTCTATCAGCTGGCTGAAGTATATCTGGCCTATTATCCACGCCACGAACGAGAGGGCCAGCACCCAGAAGATTATGGCAGAGCCTATGTACGCACCGTATTTCAGGTTCCTGAAGACGTACCTGCTGTCCCTGGAATCGGTTATCCTGCCTACGAGATAGAGAAGAAGGATGAGCGGCACAAGTATCAGGAAGCCCTCTATTGCATAGGCGTACGAGCCTACGCTGCTGCCCGAGGACTGTAGAGCGCTCTGGTAGCTCCCATAAGCGATGAATAGTGCTGCAATTACGAATATTATTGCGGCCATGTAGAAGACGAAGCTCATCCTGTCTATGCTGAAGCCGAATCCCCTGAACGAGTTGATGAAACCTTCCTCAAGCCCGAATCCCTTTATCAGGAGATAGAGGCCGATGAGAGCCGCAGGGGGTTCCCATCCTGCGCCGAGTATGTAGCTGACCGCGAACAGGAGTATCAGCACGGCAGGCAGGCCGAAGACTATCCTTGCGTAATGCGGCTCCTTCAGCTTCTCAAGTATCGTGAAATAGGTGTTCTCAAGTCCCTTTGCCTGCTTTATCGTGACAACCTTGACACTACTTATCTTTATCCTCGACTGTATTATCGGTATTACGCGCTCGTCGCTGGCGCCGTCGCTCACGAATACGCAGGAGTCGGCCTTGTACTGCTCGAGCACCAGCTCAAGCTGCCTCGAGATCTCCATGTCTGCGTTGTAGCCTTCCTTCTCCGATCCGGTCACTGTGGCAACATTGGCAAGGTAGCCGTCCTCGATGAGTTGGTCGTAGAGCTTCACAGCCTCGAACATCGTGTTTGCATCTGTGTCCTCCGGATCTGCCAGGGCAAGCTGCGTTGCGCCGTTAAGGTTCTGCACCTTGCCCAGCAGCGGCCCACTTATCTTGGTCTTCTGGTAAAGGTCGTTGTCTATGTCGACTGCAAGTATCAGTATCCTCTCCTCCTTGTTCTTGAGCCTAAGAGTGGTGCCAGCCATATCCATTTAATAGACCAAGTAGCCTTTATAACACTTATTTATTGATACGATTTTAGTCGTTTTCCAGGAGCGCATGCAGCCACGCAAATGTATTTATTGGTGCGCAAGAATATACTTACGCCTAAATGCCAGGGTGGCACAATCCGGTACTGCGCCGGTCTTGAATCCACAGGATGTCAAGAACTGATTTATAGATGATGCGGCAAGCGAACCGGTCCCTTCGGGGATTGGGAGTTCAAATCTCCCCCCTGGCGAATAGATGCGTCTCACCTTGCAGGCGCAACCTTGTCCGTTACCACAAACGTGCCCCTGTACACGAGTACGGCACGCAGGAATGCGTAGATCTGCACCAGGGCCATGTAGTAGTTGAGCAGGAAATAGGCCAGCCAGTACCTCTTTGGCGCCCTTGAAAGCGTCTTTATGTAGGCAGTTGCCTGGAAGAGCAGCAGCGGTATTATCCAGTATGTGTACGTCGCAAGCCCCGTCAGCAGCAAAACGAGCGTTGCGATAGTCCATATTCCCTGCGTATAAAGGTTCATGTGCATCAGGAAGTCGAACTTCCCGGCATCGCTCACCTGCTCATTCCCCAGTATCTTCCAGAAGTAGATCCTGCCGTCCCTGATCGTGCCCTCGGCCCAGCGTATCTGCTGCCTTCTATACGCCTTGAAGTCCCTTGGTGAGCTGCCTATGGAGATTACATAAGGTATTACGGTCACCTTCAGTTTTCTGACGTACAGGGTGTACAGCGTGAGCGCATAATCCTCAGTTATGGTGTGCGGGAACCTCAGGTTGTCCTCCTTTATTATGTCCCACCTTATCGCAATGGAGCTTCCGGTGAGGTTTGAGAAGGACCTGTTGTACAGGTTCCAGTTGCTGTAGTACCTCGACGAGAACGTGAGCCAGTTAAGCGCGGTATCAAACGGTATGCCGTCAAGCCAGAAGAACTGCATTATCTCCTTGTTGAGGTAGCCGTATATCTCCTTTATCGACTTGCTGAACGGCACGTGATCCGCATCGAAGACGAGCACGTAGTCGAAATCCTCGTTGCTTTTTACCAGATAATCAAAGACCTCGTTTACCGCTCCCGCCTTGAACCCTACCCTGTTCTGCCTGTGTATTATGGTGGCATCGTCCTTCCACTTGTCATTCTTTGTAGAGCCGTCCTCCGCTATTATGTACCTGACATTCTCGCCCTTGCTCCACTCCA
>JASHTL010000013.1 GCA_030040595.1 Microcaldota archaeon | reverse complement strand
TAGTATCTCGTCCGCTCCTATTCCCCAGACCCTGAATCCGGTCAGCGTCGTTGTGCCGTGTGACACGGAGACTGGCCCAAGCTTGCCTATCGCCTCAATGAAGAGCTTGTCCAGTGTCGGTATGACCTCGCTTACCTTCGTTTCCCTGCCGAGAGCATTGCTTGCGGAGAGCGCTATGGAGTTTACCGAGTGCGTGTCCGTAGTGCATATCTCGGCATCCATGCCGAACTTCTTCTTTATGTTGTCAAGCAGGTCTTTCCTGAACCCCGGCAGCATGTTGTTTGCGTCGAAGTAGACAAGGCCAAATCTCTTCTTCCCGAACTGGAAGACGCCAACGCTCGTATATCCCCATCCCATGTCCTTCTTTCCTGAGAGAGGCGTGCGCATGATGGCGCACGATGATCCGAACATGAGCCTTGAGCTGCGTGAATTGGCCTTTGCAGAGCTCAGCCTGATAGCTTTCCTGTACTCTTCCACATATTTTGATGCCGGATACACGCCGCGCAGCTCGTCAGGAGATGCGGACTCGAATCTGGAGTTGTGAGCGTCTATCAGCATCACCTTGCCTGCCCTGCCTGCTGACATGGCGAGCGATATTCCTACATTCCTGTCTATGTCCTCGGTCACCAGCGGGGCCTTGCTCAGGGCCACAATGCTCAGGCCATTGATTCTTATGTTTATGGCCCTGCAGCTGCCGCTCTTGCCGACGGCCATGCTCCCCGCGCCCTGCTTTCCGGAAGACTTTACAAGGGAGCCTATGTACTCGTTCAGGTGCCTCTTCATCCTGTAGACCTCTGATGTGCTTATTGGATTGTCATTGGCGCTGACCGTGCCGTGGAGTATGAAAGGCGTCGCGCCATATTTCTGCGCCACAAGCTTGCCGAGCTGTTCCGTTGTTATGCTACCACCAACGTTTGCGAACGGGCCATAATGCACATCAGGCTTCACGAAGACAGCAGTACTGTTCCCCTTCCCCTTTATGGCTAGCACGTCTATGTCCACATCACGATGCACTCCGCCGTCGCCCAGGAAATCTGGATTCGGGTTAATGTCAAGGAGCCACTGCTGCACCATTGCCGTGAATACTGCAAGGCCGCTTATGTCCAGGGCCTTCTTTGCAGGCCTGTCAAGCAGATAGACTATGATATATCCAAGCACAAGGAAGACGGCAATGCCTGCATAGAGCTTCAAGAGTATTGTGTTGATTGGCGCGTTCAGCGTGAATATGTACCCGCCCAACGGTATGTAGAAGAGAATGTCAAGGACAGGCTGGATCGAGGCCATCAGTATGGAGAGCCTTCTCTGGCCTATGACAAGCTTGTCTATGAAGAACCAATACCCATACATTCCCGCATTGCTGAGTATCAATGCCACTGTAGCAAGGTCGTACCTGTGGAAGACGGAATAGAGAACAGCTATGATTATTATTGCTATCGAGTAAGCGACGGAGACGGTGAGTGCGGCAAACATCGGGTGCTTCATCTGCATCCTCCATTTCACACCCTTTATCACCACTGCCGTAAGTATGGCTGGCAGCGCGATTATGAATATGCCTGCGGCTGCAGCCTCGGCAACCGATCCTGTAGTGCTTCCGTGGATCAGGAATCCGGAGAGCGAGCCCGCAGCTGCTCCCAGCGCAAGAAGGAGCAGTATCTGCATGGTTGCAGAAGGAGCCTTGACATTGAAGTAACCAGTATACTTGGTGGTGAAGTCCTTCCTCTCACTTGACATCAAAACACGTTATTTCCCGAACCTTCTCTGCCTCCTTGAGTACTCAGAGAGGGCGCGCTTCAGATCGTTCTTTGTGAAGTCCGGCCAGAGTTTCTTAGAAAAATACAGTTCAGAGTAGTTCGACTGCCAGGGCATGAATCCGGAGAGGCGCTGCTCCCCTGAAGTGCGTATTATCAGGTCTATGTCTGCAATTCCACACGATATCAGGGATCTCTGAAAGAGGTCTTCAAACTTCGCGGTGCTCTTGTTCATGAATTCCATTGCAGCTTTCTTCGCAGCATGCAGTATATCATCCCTGCCGCCGTACCCGACCAGTAGATTCAGTATCCTGCGCTGGTAACCTTCGGTCTGGGCCTCGAGTTTGCGCAACGATTTCACTATGTCACTTGGCAGCACGTTTATGTCCCCGACTATCTGCAATCTCGTCTGGTTCTTGTGCAGCTGCGCTATGAGGTTCTTGTCATTTGCAAGCTTCCTGTATATCTTGAAAAGTATGCCCACTTCCTCCTTTGACCTGGAGAGATTCTCCTTTGAGAGTATCCATACTGTGACGCTCTTTATGCCAAAGATATTGCACCATTCGTCAAACTCGATGAGCTTCTTTACTCCTATGCCGTACCCGTTGAGCAATGAGAGTTTATGCTTTGAAGACCAGCGCCTGTTACCGTCAGGTATCACGGCTAGCGTTCTCGGAATATGCTCCGCGTCCATCCTCAGTTACCTCTATATGTTCTTGTACAGCCTTATTTTTAAGCGTTACGCTCGCATTGTTATAGGTCGTGATGGGGAAAAACGTTGAGGCAGAGGCACGAGAGCTTATAAGGGCAGTGCCAGATTACCCGAAAAAGGGAGTGGTCTTCAGGGACATTACCCCGCTCCTCAAGGACAAGAGGGTCTTCAGGGCGTGCATAGACGAGCTTGCAAAGCGCGTACCAAAGGCAGATTACGTGGTGGGCATAGAGTCCCGCGGCTTCGTGGTCGGGTCAGCATTGGCATACGCACTGGGAATAGGATTCGTTCCTGCGAGGAAAGAAGGCAAGCTTCCGCACAAGAGGATAGGCAAGAGCTATGAACTAGAGTACGGCAGAGCCACGCTCGAGATGCACATCGATGCCATAGAGAAGGGAAGCAAGGTCGTGATTGCCGACGACCTCATCGCAACAGGAGGCACTGCCAGGGCGACAAAGGAGCTGGTTGAAGAGCTTGGCGGCGAAGTCGTAGAGTTCGTCTTCCTGGTCGAGCTTAAGGACATGAATGGAAGGTCAAGGGTAGGAAGCGACAAGATCATATCGCTAATATCATACTGACTTATACCCGCTGGTTCTCAAAGAGGGACCTGGCCACAAGGGCAAGGTTGCTCTCCTCGCGGAGCCTCCTGAGCGTATATGCAAGCCATCTCTCGCCGAATGGTATGTACACAGACGTCCTGTTCCCTGCCGCTGCGAGCCTGAGAAGGGCCTTGTTGCGTATCCCATTCAGCATGGCGTAAGTTACCTCCCGCCTGTACGACCTGTTGAGCTCAAGCGCATACCCTATCATTTTCGGGTCGTGCGTTGCTATCATGAATCGTTGCGAGTGCCTGAAGAGGTACTCCATGATCCTGGAGTAATTTGCCGTCGTATCGCTCCTTGCCCTGTACGCTATCCTCGGGCTCTCCTGGTATGCGCCTTTGACAAGTCTTATCACCGCCCCTCTCTCTACCAGTCTCTCGATGTCATCAATACTCCTCTTGAGGTATGACTGAATGCATATGCCTACCATCTTCTTCCTAACCTGGCTTCTGTACAGTTTTATAGTGTCGTCGACGGTCCTGTGCTCCTCCATGTCGAGCCACGTGAAGACGCCATTCTTCCGTGCCGTTTCCGTTACCCTTGAATAGTTCCTCGCGGCAAGTTTTCCGTCGATGGCAAGGCCGAGCTGGCTGGGCTTTACAGATATTGAAGCGTTTATCCTGTTCCTTCGGATCTCGCGTATCAAGGCGAGGTACACGCGCACTGTCGCGTCCACCTGCTGTTTCTCCTTGAAAGCCTCACCGAGGTAGTTTATCGACGCGCCTACGCCATATCTGTTGAAGCGCTTGGAAACCGTTATGGCGTCGCCTATCTTTGCTCCGGCAAGCCATCTTCCCGCGAATATTTTCTCTGTAAAACCTGCTATGCTCATCTAAGGTCTTAATTACATCAGGAATCAGCAATAAAAAGCTTCAGTTACTCTTCGCTTGTTCCGTCATCTTCTTTGAGTAGTGGGTCTTGACATAGTTCTCTATGTGCCTCTTGAACTCCTCTGAAGCGACGTTCGCCTTTACAGACGCAACCTGCTTGCCGTCCTCGTAGATCAGGCATGACGGATTCTCCCCGCTTCCAGGCAGCGAGATCCCGAGATTAGCCATCTTGCTCTCCCCTGGCCCGTTGACAACGCAACCCATGACAGCAACCTTCATGCCCTCAACACCAACGTATCCCTCCTTCTTCCATTCGTGCATCTTATCCTGCAGATAACCGGTCAGGTCCTGGGCCATCTCCTGAAATACCGTGGAGGTGGTCCTTCCGCATCCCGGGCAGCTCGAGACTAGCGGCGAGAACTGCCTTATGTCCAGGGACTGCAGGATCTGCTTCGCAACTATCACTTCCTCAGACCTGCTTGCTCCCGGAGCCGGAGTCAGCGAGACCCTTATCGTATCGCCAATGCCCTGCGTAAGCAGCAATCCCAGTGCTGCTGCTGATGCCGCGATTCCCTTGCTTCCAAGTCCCGCTTCCGTAAGACCGACGTGGAGCGGCTGCTCTATTCTTGGCGCAAGCTGCTCATAGGCCTTGACCATCTGCGGGACTTCCGAGATCTTTGTGCTGACTATTATCTGGTTGGGCTCCAGGCCGTATTCTACCGCCTTCCTAACCGACTGCACAGCGCTCTCAACAACAGCGTCTACCATTATGTCGTCTGAGCTCTTCGGCGTCTTGCTCCTTGAATTGTCGTCCATGAGCTTCGTAAGTATTGTCTGGTCCAGAGATCCCCAGTTGACCCCTATCCTCACCGGCTTTCCGTAATCCTTTGCAACATCGATCATGGTCTTGAAGTTCTCGTCGTGCTTCTCTCCGAATCCGACGTTGCCCGGGTTTATTCTGTACTTGTCAAGGGCATCGGCGCACTCCGGCACCTCCCTGAGGAGCTGGTGCCCGTTGTAATGGAAATCGCCTATTAGCGGTATGTCGTATCCGAGGTCCTCAAGCATCTTCCTTATCGGCTTTACTGCCTTTGCCATCTCCTTGTGCTGGACGGTGAAGCGTACAATCTCTGATCCCGCCTTGTAGAGCTCTATTATCTGGGCCACTGTCCTGTTTACGTCGGCAGTGTCGGTATTCGTCATACTCTGCACCACCACAGGGTAGTCAGACCCTATCCACGTGTTCCTGACCCTGACCTGAAGACTCTTCCTCCTCGGCGTCCATTCGGTTGTCTTCGGTATCTCTATGCGCATGATATCACATCGCGCTTTATCCTTTATATTACCTGCCCCTGCCAGGTATGGCTCTTGAGAGCTCGAACGGAAGCGTGAACTGCATGTGCTCGTTTATGACATTTAGGTTCTCTACAGAAGCTCCGCCAGATCTGAAGTAGTCGGCCATTTCCTGGACTACGTGCTCAGGCGCGCTGGCGCCTGCAGATATGCCCACGTTCCTCTTCCCTGAAAACCATTCAGGATTCAGCTCCGCCACCGTATCCACCAGATACGCGTCTACTCCCAGCGACTTGGCCGTGTCCACAAGCCTGTTCGAGTTCGAGGAGTTCTTGCTTCCTACAACTATTATGGTGTCGCACTGCTTGACAGCCTGCTTTATGGCCATCTGCCTGTTGGTCGTAGCGTAGCAGATGTCAGATGACGGTGGAGACTGTATTGCCGGGAACTTTGCCCTCAATGCGGATATCACGGCCTTGCACTCGTCAACAGAGAGAGTTGTCTGGGTCAGGTATACCAGCTTCTGCGGATCCCTGACTTGCATGTGCTCGACCTCCTCCGGGGTCTCTATCAGCTGGGTTATGTCAGGTCTTATGCCCATCACGCCTATAGCTTCAGGATGGCCTTTATGGCCTATGTAGACTATCTCCTTCCCCTCCCTCGCAAAGCGCTCCATCTCAATATGAATCTTTGTGACAAGCGGGCAGGTCGCGTCTATTGTGGAGAGTCTGCGCTCCTTTGCCTGCGCCCTTACGCTAGGGGCTATTCCATGCGCTGAGAAGACGCAGATGCTGCCCTCGGGTATCTCTGTTACTTCCTCAACGAAGACAGCGCCCTTGGCGCGCAGCTCGTTGCATACTATCTTGTTGTGCACTATCTCGTGCTTCACGTAAACTGGCGCGCCGAAGACGTGCAGTGCCTCCTCTACGGTGGCTATTGCACGGTCAACCCCTGCGCAGAAGCCGCGCGGGCTTATAAGCAAGACTTTCTCGACCATTATTCTCCCATTATCTGTACAGTTATCTTTCTCTTTCTCTTTATTATGTCAAAATCAAGCACGACTATGTCCTGGTCCTTGTCAAGCGTTAGCTTCCCGTCCTTCAATGGCACCGTTATGCTGGGCCCTAGTATGGCTGACCTGATATGGCTCTTACCATTGTTGTCGTTGCCGATGCCGTTGAGGTCTCCGGTAGAGGTATGGTGCGCATACTCAACTCCGGATGGTGCAAGCATCTCAAGGGTAGCGTGCATCTCCTTGATGCTCCTCGGCTCGTGCTTCATAGTGCTTATAGAGGCCGTGGAACAGCCTATGAATACTGTGACTATGCCGTTGCTTATGTGGCTGTTGTCCACCAGCTGCTCTACCTGTTTGGTAATATCGGATATGTAGAGGTCTTCCACTGGCTTGTCTACGTAGAACTCCTCTGTCTTGACTGCCATAAAACCACTGGTTATTCGCCAACTACCTGGACCACGACGCGCTTCCTGTTCTGCACTCCGTCAAAGTCCATGAGCACGATCTCCTGCCACTTGCCCACAACCAGCCTGTTATCCTTGAAAGGTATGGTTATGCTAGGCCCTACAAGAACAGGCCTTGCATCCTGCTTCTCCTCCTTGCCATTGCCCTTGACCTTTGCCTCTGGCGTCTCCAGCCTGTCCAGCGCAGCTCTCAGGTCCTTGATCGTGCCAGGCTCGAACTCCATGGTCGTTATGCAGACATTGGGGTCTGCGCTCTGCACGGTTACAAGGCCATTCTGTATCTCAGACTCGATGACGCTGTGCTCGACAGGTCTTGTTATGTCTATCAATCCAAGGCCTTCTTTATCCTTCTTGAACTCCATCTCGATGGTCTTTATGTTCATTCTAACACTTCGCCTGAATGAAAGATAAATTGTGTGCTTTTTATACTAACCCAATGCCTACGGCAGGAAGCGATGTATGCCATGGCAATTATCGTCAATCCCAGAAAGGCCAATCTACGAATGACGTAATCATTTACGTTGATTGCAGGGGAAATTGACGCTTGCCAAGGAAAGGCATATATAACATTTAAGATACAATTGAGCTGAGAATTATGATACGCACAGTTGACTGCAACCTTGAAAAGGGGGTTAGAAAGGTGGCAGATCCTGAGTCAGTCACAGCTATAGCGCTACCCAGGGTGATTACAGAGCTCTTCAGAGGGCCAGAAGGAAGGACCATGACTGCATACTGGCAGGCTGTGGACGGCGAAAAGCTGCGGTTTTCAGTGGAAGTAAAGAGAATGCCATTCATGTATGGCACAGAGGACGCTGAGCCATACGAGGTCGACAATAGGTCTGGAGTGCGCGGCGTATCGAAGATGGTCAAGGCCACGCTCAATGAGGTCAAGAGACATATAGAATTGCAGTTGCAGCCGGTAACGGTGACCATAACGGGCAGAAATGCGGTATTCATACGTGACCTTGCAATAAATAGCTCGATTGCCGCTGCTACCGCAAAGGCGGTATTGGAGTTTCATGACATTGTGCCTAAACAGGGCGATCTAAAGCGGATACTGGGCCACATAAACAGGGATGCACAGGCGTCGGGGATAGGCGGCAGGCAGGAATTCAACAGGCGCGGCATCCTTGCGCCGGCAGAGCAGGATAAGACTGTCTATTACTCCATAATGAATACGCACCGGTGGGAAGGTGTTCTCATAGACGCTCTTCAGGTCTGGAACGGCAAACTCATCGAGCTTGGCATAATGAGGAATGGCCATACCATAGTCGCAGGCTATGAGACGCCGAAGGAGCGCAGAGATGCCATCGAGGGAGTCGGTGAGATGCGATCTACGGGCCTGATAAGCCTTGATGGGCCGATTTACACGGCAATCTCTGCCAGGGCATGGCAGCATCTGCCGCATGCCTGAACCGGGCAAACCGCATCTTATGCGCACTGCTTATATATCAGGACCTGCCCTATCCGTATAAGCGGGTGGGGAAGGACATAAGCCTGAAACATGGTTTGAGAGTCCGGCCCGCTTCCATATCCGGGTTTTGGGAATAGAAGGCACTTTCTTACCTGGATGTGCGTTCGTCTATGTATGACAAGGCAGTTTCCCTGGCCCATCTGTCTGTTCTCATTACCTGATCTAGCGAGGGATCCTGTATCTGGGAGTGCTTTTCAAGCGCGTTCTCGACCACATCCGCCATCTCAAGGAACTTTATCCTCTTCTTCATGAACGCAGCAACAGCAATTTCGTCAGAGGCATTGAGCACTGCCGGTGCTGTGCCTCCCGCCTTGCCGGCCTTTTCTGCAAGAAGGAGCGACGGGAATTGGCTGGTGTCAGGCTCCTCGAAGTCAAGCCTCTTTGCGTCTGCCAGATTGAGCCTTGGCAGGCCTGTGTCAAAGCGCTCTGGAAAGGTCAGCGAGTACTGTATCGGGTAGCGCATGTCATGAGGTCCCTGCTGGACCTTCTGGCTTCCATCGGTCAGGACAACGCCGGAGTGCACTATGCTCTGCGGGTGTATTACTATTCTCACCATATCCAGGGGCACGTTGAATATTGAAGACGCTTCTATGCGCTCCATGCCCTTGTTCATCATCGTAGCCGACCTTATCGTTATAAGGCCGCCCATGTTCCACGTAGGGTGCTTGAGCGCCTGTTCAGGCGTTGCACTGGCCATGGCCTTCCTGTCCCTTAGGAAAGGACCGCCAGAGCCAGTCAGGATAAAATGATCTATCGAATGTTTTGCATTGCGCTGCAGGTCCCAGATTACGCTGTGGCGCTCGTTTCCAGAACCGTGCCAGACCTCAGATTCAAGGCACTGCCACATTGCACTCGGTTCGCTGTCTATCGGCAATACATCGACGCCATGCTTCTTTGCCGAGTCCATGACGATCTTGCCGGCTGCAAGGAACGTCTCCTTGTTTGCAGTTGCAAGCCTCTTGCCCTTTGATATCGCGTGCAGAGTGGGCTCAAGGCCCGCGAAACCTGACGTGCCTATGACAACGAAATCGACATTCTCGTATCCGCATACCTCGGCAGTGTCCTTTGATCCTGAAAGGATCTCAGTCTTGCTCTTGCCTTTCAACTTTGCCTTGAGCGATCTTGCCTTCTCCTCGTTCGCCACAGCAGCATAATCCGGCTTATGCGTAAGGATCTGCTTCTCCATCAATTCGACGTTGCCGTTACAGGCGAGCGCAGCAACCCTGAAACTTATCTTGCTTTTGAGCTTCCCAATGACGTCAAGAGTCTGGGTGCCTATCGAGCCCGTGGATCCGTGTATTGCAATGTTAACCGACTCAGCCATATGACCATCCCGCTAGAGAAGTTGCTCAGAGCACCTTTTTAACCCTGTCTGGCTTTTGCGCTCTTGACGTATGGGCAAGATGTGCATATAGGGGACAGCCCAAGCTCCTAAAAATGGATAGAGGCTTATCCCCAAAATGACAGGCTT
>JASHTL010000074.1 GCA_030040595.1 Microcaldota archaeon | reverse complement strand
AACTGATACAGGATTACGACTTTCCGCAGCTTCCCGTAATAGACAAGGATGGACAGATCTACGGCGCAGTATCCAGGAAGAAACTCATGGAGATCGCTACAGAATCCCCGCAGCATATAAGTAAACTCAGGGTAGGAAGCATAGTTGATGGCGAGTTGCCTAGGGTGGGCAAAGAAACTGAGCTAGGCAAGATAAAGAAGATACTTGAGGAATGGGATGCAGTGCTAGTTGTTGAAAGGAACAAGGCGATAGGGATAATAACCATATACGATGTCCTGAAACAGCTATGAGTCCTGTTTTTATATCTGCGTAGAGATTAGTTCTTGGCGATATGTTGCTTCCGGAGTGGCTCTCGATAAGACCGGCTTCGACAGAGAAGTATGGCGAGATAAAGCAGGCAATAACCGACCTGGGCCTCCATACTGTATGCGTCGAGGCGCACTGCCCGAACATCACCGAATGCTGGAGCGGCGGCACTGCCACCTTCATGGTGCTGGGAGACCTCTGCACAAGGGGCTGCAGGTTCTGCGCTGTCAGCAAAAGCGCGAAAGGCCTTCAGATAGACAGGCTTGAGCCTGAGAAGCTTGCCAGGGTCATAAAGAAATGGGGGCTCGAATACGTGGTCATAACCTCTGTCTGCAGGGACGACCTTGACGACCAGGGGGCTGGGCATTTCGCAAGATGTATATCAGAGATAAAGAAGGAGAGCCCAGGCACAATAGTTGAGGTGCTGATACCCGACTTTAAGGACGATATGCACTGCCTGAAGACGATCGCTGACGCCAGACCTGATGTTATTGGGCATAACATTGAGACCGTGAGAAGACTCACTCCTGATGTGCGCGACAGGAGAGCAGATTACGACCAGTCGCTGCGCGTGCTTGCTGACGCGAAGGCGCTGGACAGCAGAATATATACTAAGTCGGCCATGATGCTCGGAATTGGCGAGCGCGAAGATGAGATCCTGCAGGCGATGGATGATCTTAGGCGCGTGCGCGTAGATTTCCTTGCGCTGGGGCAGTACCTCAGACCTAGCCAGCGTCATATAGAGGTAAAGGAGTATGTAAGGCCTGATGTTTTCGAAAGGCTTAAAGGAGAGGCTATGAACAGGGGCTTCAGGTATGTCGCGTCAGGGCCTTTTGTGAGAAGCTCTTACAAGGCCGGCGAATTCTTTGTTGGCTCGATGATAAGAAATGCGCAGCCGTGAGGTTCACCTGCTGAAGTTCCATCTTTCAGTAGAGTATACATTCGCTTCCAGGTCAAGTACCCTTTCCTCTTCCTCTCTGCTAAGTTCCCCGAGGCCGTACTTCTTGTCCTTGGTGAAACCCTCGAGAAGAGTTTTGTAAAGCTGTTCCTGCGAGACCTTGGCGTAGTCAAGCACCTTGGTCACCCTCTCCTCAACACTCTTAATCATCTTGTCCGATATCTTCTCTTTGCTTATGTTCAGCACGCCGAACATGGTCGGGATGTCAAGGTCATAGAGTATTGTGCCGTGCTGCAGCACAACTCCATCCCTCCTTGTCTGCGCATTTCCGGATATCTTCTTGCCGTTGACAAGTATGTCGTTTATGGGGGCGAATTCTGCCTTGATCCCTATCCCATTTAACCCGTCTATGACCCAGCCGCATACGTACTTGTAGGTCTCGCGTATGCCTTTCGGGAATGCATCTTCGGGTGCTATTACGCTGTACGTTATCTCGCCCTTGGTGTCGTGGAAGACCGCACCTCCGCCAGTTATCCTTCTAACACAGTCTATGCCAAGCTCCCTGCACCTCGAGAGATTGACCTCGTCATTCATGCTCTGGAACCTGCCTATTGAGACTGCACTGGGCTTCCACGTATAGAATCGAATCGTGGGGCTTGATTTCTTGTCACGTATATGCTCTAGTATGGCCTCATCTATGGCCATGTTGCGGTATGCGTTGTTGTTTTCAAGACTTATTACTCGCCATTCCATTGCTTATCGCCATTTTGATTGTGCTAGAGATAGCTTCCGGCGTTACCCCTATCATCTCTACTCCGTTCTCTTTTGCAAGTTTCCCGATTCTTTCAGAGATCGCATGCTCATCCTCTTTCACGCCTATTCCCAGAAGGCCTTTCTCGATCTCTGGAAGTTTCTCCTCCGGATGTACGAAGAAGTCGCCCAGTATCTCTATCCTTTCGATAGAGTTGCCGAACTCGATCCTGACCGATACGAGCTTTCCGCCGCTAACTTTCTGCCTTGCAAAGCCTGTCACCATGGTACCTCCTTTATTCTTAGCCTGTGGGCGAGGAAATTGGTAAGGGGATGAAGTATCCCTGTAAGCACGACCAGGAATATTATCCCGTACCATGTGGGCATATTGCCAAATGGAAGCGCGAAGAGCAGCGCAAAGACAAGGAAGAGGTACTGGTCAAGAAGATAAGTCTGCGTGCCCTCCTTCTTACCTGTCCTTCTCTTTATGAAGCTGCCAAGCAGATCGCCGGCATGTGTACCTAGCGTGAGCGCTATGCCTACAACAAGCATGTACGGAAAGACGAGCGACTCAAGAGCAGCCATCAGCACTCCTGATGCTATTCCTCCGATCAGGCCGCGTACAGTCTTGTGTTTCCCGAATATGGGCTTGCCTCCAAGCTTGCGTCCCATATCGATCGCAAGGCGATTCTTGCCTCTGCCGAAGATCACAGGTGCGCCGTTTGCAACATATGCCGGCCAGATGTAGAAGATCGGGTAAAGGATCAGTGAGTATATGAAGCTGGCCATTCCCCATCAACTTCTCACTTCAGCCTTCCCTCGGCGTACCTCTCTCCTCCGCCACCGACAAATTCCTTACCTTTTGTCTTTTCCTTCAGGAATGTGATAGCACTCTTCTTCGAGGCTTCGCCTGCTATGCATATTATCTCGCCTTGCTTGTTCTTCAGCACAACTATCCTGCCATTATCTTCTTTCACAAGCTGGTCTGCTATCTTCCTCATCACGTCCCTGGGGAAGTCGACCTCTTTGTCTATGATCTTCGCTCCGCGCAGCGACTCAGCCATCTCCTTCGCAACCGTGTCCATATAGTCCTTGAGCCTGTTATAGTTGGCCTGCTGTTCCTCCTTGACCTCGCGGATCTTGTCATGGATCTTGAAGAGCTCCGCATTGAGCAGGCGCGAGTCTTCGTGCAGTTCCGCATCCTCCTTGTCGAAATAGTCAAGCGCAGAAGGCCCGGCCACGAACTCTATTCTCACTATGCCGTCATGGGATCTGTACGAGTTTATTATCTTGACAAGGCCGAGTATGCTCTCCTGGCTTATGGCATGTAGACCGCCGCATGCCTGCGC
>JASHTL010000073.1 GCA_030040595.1 Microcaldota archaeon | reverse complement strand
GGATCAGAGATTGCGTTCTGTCCATCACAACCTGCGGGAAATTATCTAATAAACGCTACGAGCGGCGGTTGGGATTCTATAGAAGTCGCGCTGCTTACTGGATCTTATGCAACAGTAAATGTCGTTCCGGCACTCACATTTTCCAACGGCACCTCCCCACTTACTGGGTCTATTGACATTCTAAATGCCTCCGTATCTCCATGGCTGCCTCAGGACAAGGCCGAAATTAAATACTGTTCTGGAATTAATTGCAGCCCATCGAATATTCTGGTTTCCGGAATCGGGTCAGTTACGTATGACACAAATGGCCTCACTGCGGGTCCATATTCTTTCGAAGCATGCGACGTGAACGAAAATACCTGTGGGCAGGAAACATCTGCAAATGTCATTGTCAACTCAACCTTGCTTTGCGGTACTTCAGAAACTACCAATTCACTGACTCTTTCAATGAGCTCTGGCTGTAGTCTCTACTTCTGCGTGGGGTCCAGTTATGATACAACTATGAGATCTACGAGCTGGAGTGATGACGCGGTATCGGATACCCAATCAAACATGTACTCTGCGACTGGCAGTCAAGATTCAGACACGTGCTCGGTGACCCTGGCATCAAACTCATACATAGAGTATCAAACCCTTAGCATAATTGGATTCAACGGCATCAGTTCCTACAGCCTCATAAATTCTCCAAATTCTATGGTGAATGGCAATTCGATTTATTCTCTAGCATATACCTCCAATACTGCAATATTGGTTGGCTGCGGCGCCGGTGGTTCCGGATGCAGCGATGTAAAGGTGCCAAAAACATGCATCCCGCAGACTTACGAGTACGTCACAGGCTCGGGATCAGAGATCGCCTTCTGTCCATCACAGCCCGCAGGAAATTACCTGGTAAACGTTACTGGCGGAGGATGGGATTCTATAGAAGTCGCGGATCTGACATAGTACCATAACCTGTGTTATCTCGATTAACACGGTTATAAATATCTTATAAAATGATAGATACTTACGCAGGGGTGGCAGAGCTTGGCCAAATGCGACGGGCTTAGGACCCGCTTCCTTTAGTGGATGCAAGAGTTCAAATCTCTTCCCCTGCAATCCACTCTATCCTACAATAATTCTAAGAAAGAGCCCAAACCTGTAGTAGGAGGATTCCTAATATAAATATTCCTCCATGACTGATTATACACTGGTCCTAAAAGAAAAACTTTATAAGATGTACAACCTAATCAACCCTATGGAGGTTCGGACTATTTGTGAAGCGCAAGATGTCAGACCTTGTCTGATAACTGGGTGTTAGCATGGAGATCTTAGAGGAAACAGGTTACGGACTGGATGACGTCTCATTGGTACCAAGAAGTTCTAAAGTGACATCGCGAAGTGCCCCCGATCCGACCGGTAGGCTTATCGGACCTTATACTATACACTCGCCAGTGATGGCTTCAAACATGGAGTTCAGCGAGTGGGAGCTTGGAGTGGGAATGGCCCGTGCCGGAGGTGTAGGCATAATACATAGATTTATGTCTATAGAAAAAGAGGCAGAACAAGTCCGGAAGGTAAAAGAAACTCCAGTTACCGGCACCGATCCACATGAATTAGGTTACGTAGATCCCAAATTCGGCTTCAGACCATCGGTCGACGAAAACGGAAGACTCCTGGTAGGCGCAACAATAGGTGTCAATGGAGACACTCAACGCAGGGCAGAAGCTCTTTTAGCCGCAGGCGCTAACTTCCTGGCCCTGGAAGTGGCACATGCGGAGAATCCGGACGTGCACAATCAGATGAAAATGCTGAAGAGAGATTTCCCTAGCGCGCTGCTCATGGTAGGAAACGTTGCAACAGGCCATTCCGTCACATTGTTGATAGAACATGGTGCTGATGCAGTCAAGATAGGCGTTGGACCAGGATCTGCATGCGCAACAAGGCTTATGACTGGAGTCGGAGTGCCTCAGTTCACAGCTGTTGTATGGTCTGTTAAGGCATCTAATGAAGCTCCGGAATTTACCGGAAAGGCACCGGTACCGATAATTGCAGACGGAGGGGTAAAGAATCCAAGCCACGTAGCAAAACTGTTGGCTACAGGAGCAAGTAGCGTTATGATAGGCGGACTATACGCTGGCACTGCTGAGGCTAACAGCGAATTGGTTTATACTGAGACAGGATGGGGTAAAAATTATAGGGGACTATCATCAAGCGAGTCTAATTACGTTAGAAGTCAGGTTGATGGGAGGGCGTTTGACCCGGATCTTGTCGTAGCGGAGGGCGGAGCTCTGAAGTCATCTTACTACGGAACCGTTGCGCAGCTCACTTACCAGATAGTCGGAGGAGTCCGCTCGGGAATGACATATGTCGGTGCCCTCAACCTCGATGAGTTGTACGAGAGGGCTTTATTTATACGTCAAAGCGCTGGCGCTGTAAGGGAGAGTTACGAACGCCCTTTCGATCCTCTGGAGCATCGCGTGCCGGAAGAATGGATAAAAGCGGCCCATAGGGATAGGGGACTGATGGCTGCACAAGAGGATGCGGCGCAGCAGAACGGAAATGCCAGGGCCGGCAGAAGGCCCATACGCGTTTGAAGGACCTACTGCTTGATGAACGAGGACTCGAAAGCCTGCTTGTTTGCCGCAGCCAGGTCCGCCATATCAAGGATCTTGCTGTTTAGCAGGAAGCTCATCTCGTTCTTCAGATTCGTTGCAAGCATCTCAGGTCCGTCCGTGTTTATCGTATATTTTATCTTGTTGGCCTTGAGTTTTGCGAAGATCTCCCTTAAGTGGTTGGCATCCCTCACAACCTTGGTGCTCATGTTCGATGACGGACAAATTTCCAACGTTATGCCATTGCTCCTTACTATGTCCATGGCCCTCTCGCTCTCCACAGCCTTTATCCCGTGCCCTATCCTGTCCGGTTTAAGATGCTCTGCGACCTCGATCACTGACCTGTAATCCTCCTCCTCTCCTGCATGTGCGGTCAGCCCAAGTCCTCCCTTCTTGGCTTTGGCGTAGAGTTCCCCATAATCAGAGTACTTGAACGATGCGGAAGCCGGACCGGCAATGTCTATGCCCACAACTCCCCTCTTCCGATAGTTAAGGGCTTTCTGGACCAGTATCTCATTCTGCTTATATGTAAATGAGCGGTCAAGGCAGACTATGATTCCGCATCTTACCGGATACTCCAGCGAGGCGCGGTCCATTCCCCTTATCGCGGCCATCATTATCTGGTCGAGATCCTGCTCGCCGTTCCTGTTCCTCTTCATCGGGTTGAATCTCAGCTCAAGCAGCGTTATGTTGTTCTTCCTATAAGCCCCGGCTATAGTCTGGTACACTGATCTCTCGACTGCAAGGGGGCTTGACTGTATCAGATCTGTCCACTTGAAGAGCTCCAGGTAGTCGTTGAATGACTTTACCGTGTTCGGTCCTGCAGTTATCATATCCACAAAGCGCCAGTAGTCCTTCGTGGGAAGGCGTATGCCCTGCGCGTGCGCTATCTCCCACATCACTGCAGGATCGACAGAGCTGCCCAGGTGGACGTGCAACTCAGCCAATTCAACATGGTCGTTTATTATGTCCATTTCAGATCATCAATTCTGTGTTTATCCTGTACGCTCGAATTCCGGAGGCTTAGCCGTCCTGACCACTATCTCGGTCACGTCCCTCATCTCACGTATGTTAGCTGCGCCGACATAGCCCATCGTGACCCTGAGTTCTGCGACTATCCTCTCTACTATCTCCTCGACCTTGCCCTCTATCGGAACATACATCTTGATGCCTTCATCAACGCTCTTGTTAGAGCTCTGGTACCTGTCGAGCGCAAGCCTCTTCTTCCTTGCCTCTGCGCTGCCCATGCCCCAGTACGCCTTCTGAAGCTTCCCGTCCTTCATTACCTTCTCCCCTATGCTCTCCTCCGCACGGGCGAAAAGGTTCCCGAGCATCGCAAGGGACGCGCCCAAGCCAAATGAGAAGGCTATGTCTCTTGAGTGTCGTATGCCCCCGTCTACTATTATCGGTATCTCGTCAAGAAGTCCTAGTTCGTTCAGCGCCAATGCCGCTTGTTCCACTGCAACCGGGCCAGGAGAGCCTACGCCTGAGATGTCTGTTGTGGTGCAGATCGATCCGCTTCCCATGCCTACCCTTATCCCCGCGATATTCTCTTTTCCAAGCTCCTTCACGGCATAAAGCACGCCTGCCTTGGTGCCCAAGTTGCCGATCACCGTCTTCTTCCCGGTTTTCTTGATTATCTGCTTTGTGCCCTCGTACACCTTTAGGTTATGGAAACTTGCGACATCGGTGAAGAAGAGATCTGCTACATCCGCAAGCGCAGTGGCGCGTTCAAGGTCTGATGTTGAGACTGCAGCACCGACAGCCAGTCTGCCTTTGCTGTCCTTTACTGCAGTTGCGTTGTACTTCTCTGGAATCTTCGCCTTCTTCGTCTCCTCTACCATCTTGACTGCCTCCTCAGTTGTGCAGTTCCTGTGTATCACTCCGAATCCACCGCAGAGCGCAAGTGCAGCGGCAAGTTCCGGTCCTGTCACGGTGTCCATAGGGGAAGAGATGAGTGGAGCCTTCAGCGAGAATCCGCCGAGCTTCATGCTGACGTCCACGTCTCTAGGGCTGCGCTTCGCAAATCCTGGAAGGAAAAGGAGCTCATCGAAATAATAGATGCGCTGCGGATGGTCTAATTTGTGGCCTATGGTTTCCATATATCTCATCTCCCTCTCAAATATATAAGTTTTACGCATTATCTGTGAGTCATTCCCACTCTATAGTCGAAGGCGGCTTATTGGTTATGTCATATACCACCCTCACGACCTCGGGTATCTCGTTGGTTATCCTTGTCGAGATCTTTTCAAGGACCTGATAAGGTATCTTTGCGAAATTGGCTGTCATTGCATCTACGCTTTCCACTGCCCTGATCGCAATAACGTTTCCGTAAGCCCTTGCGTCGCCCTTTACTCCTGTGCTCTTCGTGTCCGTCAGCACGGCAAAATACTCCCATAATCCCTCGTTAGATCCTGCCTTCTCAAATTCGCTTGTGACTATGAAATCCGCGTCGCGGACAATCCTGAGTTTCTCATCGGTTATGGCGCCGACTATCCTAACCGCGAGACCCGGCCCCGGAAATGCCTGCCTGTAAACTATCTCGCGCGGTAACTTGAGCTCGGTTGCTATCTTCCTTACCTCGTCCTTGTAAAGATCCTTAAGCGGCTCTATCAGCCCCTTAAATTTCATATCCTTCGGAAGGCCCCCTACGTTGTGGTGCGTCTTGATCACGCTGGAATGCTTCGAGTGGCCTGATTCTATCCTGTCCGGGTATATCGTTCCCTGCAATAGGTACTCCGCCTTTACCTCTTCAGCTGTCTCCTCGAATACGCGTATGAACTCGTTGCCTATTATCTTCCTCTTCTCCTCAGGATCCTCTACGTCCTTGAGCTTGTCAAGGAACCGCGTCTGGGCATCAGCAACAATCATGTTTATTCCGGCTTTCTCGGCAATCCTCATTATGTCCTCGGTCTCGTTCTTTCTCATAAGGCCGCTGTCTACGAAGACTGCGGTAAGCCTGTCTCCTATAGCTCTGTTTGCGAGCACCGCTGCAGTTGTGGAGTCTATACCGCCGCTGAGTGCAAGTATTACTCTCGATTTGCCGGCCTCTTTCCGTATGTTGCCTATGTACGTATCCACAAGATTGCTGGGGTCCCATGAACTCTTGCATTTGCATATGCCATAGATAAAGTTCTGGAGGATCAGGTTCCCTTTAAGGGTGTGCACAACCTCAGGGTGCCACTGGACTCCGTATATCCTCTTGGCATCGCTAGAAAATGCCGCTATCGGACAATTATCTGTTGAAGCGAGCACTTCAAAACCTTTAGGTGCGCTCAGAACGGAATCGCCATGGCTCATCCAGACCTGTTCCTTCTCGCCCAATCCCTTAAGTATGCCACTGCTGTCGCTTACGTACACAAATGCAGTGCCATACTCGTTGTTCTTTGATCTCTTGACCTCGCCATCGAGATAACTGGCCAAGAGCTGGTGTCCATAACATATGCCAAGTATGGGTATGTCTAGATCAAGTATCTTCTTATCCATCTGCGGAGATTCGTGGTCATATATGCTTGATGGCCCACCTGAGAGTATTATACCTTTTATATTGGACTTCTTTCTCAATGTGCTTAATTCTCCGACCGTGATGGAGGACGGAGCTATTTCTGAATAGACTCCATTTTCACGCACACGCCTTGCAATAAGATGGCAGTATTGACCGCCGAAATCCAGAACTAGGATAGCGTCTTTCTCCATATTCTATTTCTGCCTAATTATTTAATAAATCTTTTGGAAGAAACTCGCGTTTGCAGAATCGAGAATGCAGTCGGCATTCTCTTCAGATAAAAGAATAAATAGCTATCCCTACATAGGTATATGCTACTTGTTTGTGACCCGTATGGAGCTACTTGACAAACCCTGGACGGAGAAGTATAGGCCTTCTAGCCTCGGCGAGGTCATAGGACAGGAAGCCATAGTTGACAAGCTCAAAGAATTCGTGAAAGTCAAGAGCTTTCCGAGCATGATCTTCTCCGGCCCTGCAGGGGTAGGCAAAACTACTTCTGCTATAGCTCTTGCAAAGGAGCTTTATGGTAACCAAATAAACGAGGCATTCCTGGAACTCAATGCGAGTGATGCACGCGGCATAGACGTTATACGCGGAAGGGTCAAGGAGTTTGCTAGGACCATGCCATTGTCTGGAGGCATGGTGAAAATAATATTTCTTGATGAGGCTGATGCGCTTACTTCAGAGGCGCAACACGCACTTAGGAGGACCATGGAGAAGTACTCTACCTCGACGAGGTTCATTCTCAGCGCCAACTACGCGAGCAAGATAATCGAACCTATTCAGAGCAGATGCGTTGTTCTCAGGTTCAAGCCCCACAAGGAGGAGGAGATGAAGAAGTACATAGAGAGAATTGCCAAGAGCGAAAGTCTCGAAGTCAATGACAAGGCAGTCGAGGCACTTCTTTACGTTAGCGAGGGGGATTTGAGAAAGCTCACCAACATAATGCAGAGCACCGCTGTATCGGAAAGGAAGGTCACCGAAAAGTCCATTTATGAGATCGCTGCGCGCGCAAGGCCAAAGGAGATAATAGCCATGCTGAAATACGCGCTGGCCGGTGACTTCGTGAAGTCCAGGACGGAACTCAATACCCTTGTACTCTCGCATGGAATGAGCGGGGAGGACATACTGCTCCAGTGCTACAGGGAGGCACTGAATCTGGACGTGGAGGACAGGCTGAAGCTGAAGATAATAAGCATGATAGGCGACTACAACTTCAGAATAGTCGAAGGCGCCAATGATCGCATACAGCTTGAGGCTATGCTTGCCAGCCTCGCCCTAGTAAAGGCCGACAAGTGAGTATTGGACTGCATTGTGTATCTCAGCGGTAGGTTCCTGATGCGCCAAGCTTCGTTAGGCTTTCATTTATTATATTTAACGCAGCACTGCTGGCCTGGATATTTAGGTTTACTCCTTTGGCAAGCATCGACACGTTTTCGGCATTGATGTCCCTGTTTGCGCTTCTTAGCGCCGTGCCGATAAAGATAAGCGCAGAGCTGTACTCCTTTAGCGCGCTGTTTACGTCAGTCATGCCCTCAACTGTCTATAATGGCATTTTGTTTATTAATGTTTTCTTGAGAAGACGAGGTACGCAGTATGCCATATGCCCTTTGTTGTAGGACGTACGCCCTCTTCCCTAACAAGCAGGTCTCTTACAACAACCTCAACCGTATAGGTGTCGGCAAACCCGAGGGAATCCAGCTTCTTCACGAAAGCCTTGACCTGCTCGATATGCGGCAGATAGCCGACGACGCACCCGTCAGGTTTCATGGCTTTCTTGGCATTTGCCAGCGCCTTTTCCGAAGACGGCATATCAAGGGTGACAATGTCAACTCCTTTCTCATCTATCCTCTTGAAGACGTCCCCCTTCTTCAAGGTGAGGTTGCCAAGGCCAAGCATCTGCCTGTTTTTCTCTGCTATCGCGAGAAAGTCCTCCCTTGTATCATAGCTGTATACTTCCTTCGCTATTCTTGCCAGGCTCACGGCTAGCCAGCCGCTTCCTGTGCCTGCATCGACGCACACGCTGTTCTTGTCAACCCCGGAGAAGCTGATTATTATGCCTATGTCCTTTGGCAGTATAACCTGTGGTCCGCGCTTGAGCTTCCTGTACATTTGCGGGTATATGAAGATCATATCACCTGTTAAGCATTGCAATCTCCGCAGGCCTGGCGAGCAGACACACGGATGTGTTGTCGTAAATGTCTACGTCCATACTCTCTCCAAGCTTAAGATCGCTTCCTGAAACTGCGATTTCCCTGTACGAATCGTCGCGTGCAAGCATTGACGCGCCCTTTATCTCTGTCAAAAGAACCCTTCTTCTCTTGCCGAGCACCTTTGTAAGGGCCTCTGTCTCTACCTGCCTCGCAAGCCTGTACATTCTTGTGCTTCTGTCCTTTATAACTTCGTTCCTGAGTTGCTTCATCCTTGACGCCTTTGCATGCGGCCTGGCTCCGAACTTCGAGATGTTTATCCTGCTTAATCCGGTTTCCGATATCAGCCTCATAGATTCGGCAAAATCGTCCTCTGTCTCGGTAGGAAAGCCCACGATCATGTCTGTTGCTATGCTGATATCATCTACCCTGCGCCTAAGTTCCTTAGTCATAAGCCTGAATTCCTCTGCCGAATACCCCCTGTTCATGTCCTGCAACACCTTGTTGCTGCCCGACTGGACCGGCAGGTGTATGAATTTGTAAACATTCGCGCTTCTATATACGTCAATAAGCCTGTCTATGTATCTTGGCAAATGCTCCGGGTTAAGCATGCCTATCCTTATCTTGAACGATCCCTCTATATCCAATGCGGCTGAGACGAGCTCTGCAATGTTCGTCTTCCTGTCAAGCCCGTATGCGCCCATGTCCTGCGATGTGAGCTCTATCTCCCTCGCGCCATTCCTAACCGCAGTCTCTATCGCCTTTAGTATCAGGTTCTCGGAAAAGCTGTTCAACGGCCCCCTCGCGAACTTCGTTTCGCAGAAAGAGCAGCTGGAGAGGCACCCTTCGCTTACAGGTATCTTTGCTATCACCGAGTCGGTAGGGTTCAGGTAGAACGCCTTGTCGGTTCTCGCATAGCTGTCATATACTGCTCTCTTGCCTGTTGCTATGTCATTTACTGCATCGGCAATCCTGTGTACGTTGGCCGTAGTCACTATGCTCGGGTTATGAACCCTGCTAGATATCTTGTCACTGTTTGCGCTGGCCATGCATCCCGTAACTATGAGCCTGCTTCCCAGCTTATTCATTCCGGTGAGCCTGTCCAATATCTTCTGCTCTGTTGGATTCTTCACCGTACATGTGTTTACAATTACGTAATCATAAGTAACCGAATCATCGTATCTGCCCATCACGACATCATGGCCATCGCGTGACAGCACTGATTCCATTATCTCGCTGTCTGCCTGGTTCAGCGTACAGCCGTACGTTTCTATCAGTACCTTCGCCATAATCTCAGATTCCTCGAAAAGCTTATAAATAAGTTAAGTCAATAGACATATTACTCTTTGTGATTTAGATGGCATCAGCATCAGGTCTGCCGGGAAAAATCTGCTCATCGAGCGGCAACCTTACTAACCAGTATGTGGAGTTCGGATGCCCGAAATGCAACGACAGCACAATAATAAGGTGCGACGAGTGCAGGAAGACCTACACAAGATACAGATGCCCTAAGTGCGCGTTCGAGGGACCATAAATGGGAAAGGTCGCCACGGTCTTCAAGGTATACATAGAGAATGGCAAAGAGGCTGAGGTAAGCAAAGCGATAAAGGAGAAACTCAAGCCCAACGGAATGCAGATAGAGGAAGTTGCGTTCGGGATAAAGGTGCTCAAGGTAATGTTCGTCCACGAGGACGAGGAAGGCAGTACCTCTTTTGAAGACGGCCTTAGGAAAATACCTGATGTTACAGAAGTTGAAATCGAAGGGGAAAGCCTGCTATAACCTTAATGCGTTATTCGTCTGTTCCTAGTAACTGCTCAATCAAAGTCAACTGCTGGCTCTGGGCTGTTCTCCTTGTATCTCTTAACTCCTTTTCTCTGATAGTACTGAATGCCAGGACATTGTCTATAAACTCCATGATGTCCGTGTGCTTTTCCTGGTCTGCCGTTGCGCCAACCAGATATGGCTTCTCGTTGTCAATGAATTCATAAATCGTTTTCCACATCGCAAAGACCACTGGAAGCGGGGTCTTTTCTGCTAAAATCGTGAGCGCATCAACTCTCTCATTTAGTTCTGATACATTCAAGCGTTGAGATTCGAGTAAGTCTCTAATCTCTTGAAGTTCTTTTATCCCACTTCTCAAGTTATCGACTATTGCTCCCACTGCCGGTATAAAATCCGAGAGCGCATTTAGATATTCCTGCTTCACCTCCTTGCCTTCTTCACCGGATAAGAGTTTCTCTTGCAACGAATGAACCCTATCGTGTAGCTGTTTCCATTTAATTTCGTTGGGTCTAGAGTATTCTACCATCGCCTCTCCTGAAGACTCTTCCCTATGGACATCCTTCAACGGTGCGCCTTTTGCTTCTAGTATATTCTTGAGTGCGTTGAAAGCCTCTGTAGAATCTATGGATTGTGCGAATCTTGCAGCTTTGGCTATTTCCTCCACGCTGTATGCGTCCGTCTTTATCAACAAATCTAACTTCTCCGGTGAATTCTCATTTGCTGCCAGTCTAAGATAATCCAGTTGTTTAGGCTCTAGTCCCGTAATTCCCAGTATGCCTATGGACGGATCTGCTACAGTCCTAATCTCCATCACTTCAACAGACCCAGTTGGCCTAGCTCCTCTTTCCAACAATAACTGTACTATTTCAGGAGGCGAGTCCGTGTCCATTATTGCAGCAGCCATTAAAGTAATGGTATATCCTTTAAAGACAGCGGTACAATTTGGATCTCCTCCGCGCGTCAATATCTCATCAAAAAGCTCCTTATTCTGCAACGCGCAGAACTGCAACGGATCACGATGTTCCTCAGCCCAGCGGATAACCCACATGTTCCGTTCAAGCTCATTTTTAATGGCCTCTGTGCTGCCTCCGTGCATCAGTTTGTGTATCCTTTCGTATTCTCTGGTCTTGTAAGCCTGGCCTCTTTGTATCATAATTATCGCGACAGTTGTGGCTTATGGTAGGACTTTGTCTTTAACCACGATGTAAATGCCTTCCATATCAGAGTTCATTTTTATCCTATTTAAACATTTCCTGGGGCTCGTTAGATTGCTATAAATAGATATTCTACATATAGGGTTATTCTATTAGTAACATTCTGCCGCAGACTTAGTGGGGTTATGATAAACGAAATAGAGCTTGAGAACTGGAAGACCCACGAGTCGAGCAGGATAGACTTCTCTAGAGGCACAAACATACTGATAGGGCAGATGGGCGCGGGAAAGAGCTCCGTGCTTGATGCCATGTCATTCGCACTCTTCGGCACCTTTCCTTCGATACAGCATAGGCGCGTCAATGTCAGTGAGATAATAAGGAACAGGCCGGAGCAGAAGGAGAGCGCCAACGTACGACTTAACTTTACCCTAAACGGTGACAATTACACGGTCAGAAGAGGCTTGAGCAGAAGCGGCGGTGCAAAGGCAACGCTTGAGAAGAATGGCGAGTATCTTCAGTCGCAGCCCCAGCGTGTCAACGAGGAGATAGAGAAAATACTGAAAGTCGACTATGACCTCTTTTCCAAGGCCATCTATTCGGAGCAGAATGGACTGGAGTACTTCCTGAATCTAAGGCCTACAGAGAGAAAGAAGCAGATCGATGCGCTTCTAGGACTTGACAAATTCGCGCTTGCGCAGGAAAACGTGACAAGCGTTATGAATAGGATAAAGGACATTGCCGACGAGAACGAGAAAACCGCGTCAGGGTTCGACATAAAGAAGTTGAACGCACAGCTGGAATCGCTGGGAAAGGAGCTTGGGCTGATGGACAAGGAGAAGAAAGACGCTGAGAAAAACCTGGCCGATGCTAATTCAAGGAAGGAGGATCAGGAAAGGGAGCTCTCCACGCTCAAGAAGCAATATCGGGAGAAACTGGCGCTGGAGCAGGAGATAGCATCGCTGAAGAGCAAGATCGAGACACTATCGAAAGAGATAGGCAAGATAGAGGCAATGAAGATAGGCGACGAGAAGGAGCTCAAGGGGCTTGTAGAGAAGGCAGAAAAGGCGCTCAAGGATGCTGACAATGCTGCAAAGGAGAACCGTGAGCTATGGCAAAAGGATCAGACTGTCCTCTCAGGGGCAACCGCAGATCTCAATAAGGCAAGGAAGGAGAAGGAGGAGAAGGACAAGCTGGTAGGCGAGCAAAAGAGACTGGACAGAAAAGGTCTGGAGGAGAAGGCAACAGACCTGCGCAAGCAGGTTGAATCTGGCCAGAGGGAGCTGGCAGAACACACGGCGCTGATGAACGAGAGCAGCAAATGGATAAAGGAACTTGATAAGCACCTCCAGAAGTGTCCCGTATGCGATCGCGAACTTGACGAGCAGATGAGAAAGAAGCTGCTCGGCGACAAGACAAGCTCAGTAAAGAAGCTAGAGCAGATGACCAAGGAGATATCGTCAAAGATAAGCAAATCTAACGATGAGCTGAATGAACTGACAAAGTCGATTAACAGGCTCTCCTTGGTGGACGATAAGATAAAAGCATACGGAGACGTGGAATCGACACTGGAAAAGCTTGAAAAGTCCGTAAAGAAGACCAGAGAGGAGACTCAGAAACTGAAGGAAAGAATGGACTCCGCATCCGAAACGCTCTTGGTCAGGAACAGGGAGCTGAGCGAGCTGAATTCAAGGAAAGAGGCACTGTCAAGAAAGAGTGAGTATTCAAAACAGATGGATGATGCGAATAAGGAGATGCAGTATAGGGAAAAGGAGTCGAAAGAAATACGGACGGACCAGGCAAGACTGGACTCGCTGCAGAAGGAGCTTACGAAGACATCATCGGAAGTCAGCAAGCTCCTGGCAAACCTTGAGTCATACGGGAAATATCTTGCTGACAAGAAAGCACAGATAAAGGACAAGGAGACGGAGATAGAAAAGGTCAACGCGCTCTACGAGGATGTGAAAAAGAAGCGCGTCGTAACGGAGAACCTTGTAAGGTTCAAGATCTCGCTGCAGGAAACGCAGGCAGTGCTGAGGACAAAACTGATAGACTCAATTAACAGCGTCATGCATGACATATGGCCTGACCTCTACCCATACGGCGACTACACGAACATCATGATGGACGCTACTGCTGACGACTACATACTCAGGGTGAAGACAAAGGTAGCCAATGGTGATGACGGATGGCAGGATGTCGATGCCATAGCCAGCGGAGGCGAGAGGAGCATCAGCTGCCTTGCGCTTAGGATAGCGTTCTCGCTTGTATTATCGCCCACGTTGAAATGGCTCATACTAGACGAACCCACGCACAACATAGACCAGCAGGGCCTTGAGCGATTCATAAGGATGTTCAACGAGGTCCTGCCGCGCATCGTGGACCAGACGTTCATAATAACCCACGAGCCTATGCTCAAGCAGGCATACAACTCAAAGGTATACCTCCTGAGCAGGAACAAGGATGAGGAAATGCCAACTGTCGTGGAGGAAGTGTGATCGCATGCAGGAAAGGCAGTACCCAAGGATCGGCATAGCCGCCATAATAATCAGAGGAAGGAAGGTCCTGCTCGGCAAGAGGAAGAACAAGAACCACGGTTTCGGCACCTGGGCGTTTCCGGGAGGCAAGCTCGAGCTTGTGGAGAGTCCTGAGGAGTGCGTCAAGAGGGAGGTGATGGAGGAGACCGGTATGAAGATCAAGAACGTGAAGTTCTTCTCGCTTACAAATGATGTCTTCGACGCCGAGAAGCACTACGTAACGCTATTCTACACGTGCAAGGTGGAATCTGGGGAGCCTAGGGCAATGGAACCGGAGAAGTGCGAGAACTGGGAATGGTTTGAGTGGGAGAAGATGCCAAGGCCCCTATTCCTGACAATAGAGCACCTCCTCGAACAGAAGGTAAACCCGGTTGGCTAGCCGCCCAATATGACAAACCTTACTACCAATTTTGCTAAAAATAACCCCATTTATATATCAAAACTAACCGAGTTTACTCAGAGGTAGCTAGTGTGAACGGCCCGTTCAGCAGAGCTAGGAAGGTCCCTGAAGAGGGAAAAAATGTAGAGGTAGTGGTGAAGCGTCCAAGCCATATTGACCCAGTCAAGGCGTTGAGGCGCAGGTTCGGAAAGCTATCGCCAATCGATAACGTAAGGGACAGGTTCACCGATTCCGTTTCCGGAGACACGCTTACAAGCGATGCCATGATAGGACTCAAGCAATCCCTTGGCATCTTGTCTAGGTCAAAGCACAATGAGGACTACACCCACAGGATTACAGCAAGATCGAATGTAATGCAATCTGTATCCAGGCAGCTCGACGCAGTAAATGCAGACAGCGATGTTGCCAAGCTTATAATACTAAGGGACGCGCTCAGGAAAATAGAGAGCGCCCAGGAACACGGATGGCTCACGCTCACGCCGATACGGAAGAGACGCGAATACTATATGGTCACCAAGCCCATAAGGGAAACGATAGAGAAAAGGATACAGCAGCTCACCAGGTCGCTCGCCACTGAGGCAATAGACAATTCTACCGCACCACTCACGCAAGATCAGCTGAAGGGCATGGAAGATTTTATGGCCAACCTCGACTCACCAGAGGCAAGGAACTTCTTCTCTGAGAAAGTTCTGGAGAAGAGACGGTCAAACATGGCTTATTGGTGGAGAACTATAGGGACTGCAGGGGGATCAGGGGCATCCTTCGTGATAGCAGCATTCACACCAAGGGACGTGTCAGAAGTACTGCACGGACTGACTGGAGCTCTTGGAGTGGTGTTCATATCGCAGCTAAGAAAGACCTGGTCGGAATCGGTGAAGAGGCGCGCTGCCGAAGAGGGCAGGGAGTTCAATTTTGGCATACCAAGGAATGATCTTCAGGCCAGGCAGGAAGAGTACATCAGATCACATAACCATGTAATTGCTAGGAGCACTGCAGGCCAAGATATCACTGATGGTGACATACTTGAGA
>JASHTL010000072.1 GCA_030040595.1 Microcaldota archaeon | reverse complement strand
CATGACCGTGCCCGAACTCAGGCCATTTGCCAGGGCCGAACCCAACGTTGAGGTTGCAGAGGAAATAGATGCAGATGCCTTCAGGAGAGATCTGATCAGCATGCTGAGCCGGAAGAGGAGTGGCTCATTACACAATGAAAACGAGCGCTTAGAGTAATTGGTGATAGGAATGTATAACCGGTGGCAAGACAAGGATACCTCTCTTAAAAAAAATTGTTAGATCGTCGTTTGATAGTACACCTGAAATAGCCTCGGAGGGCTCCACCCTAGTAAATTTACGTTCGGAAGTGTCAAGTCCACTCTCTGCGTTCGTCGTACTTTGCCCATTATACGAGACTGGAAGCTTGGAAGGCTCCAGGCTGATCTACGACCTTTCATCGATAGAAAGATCCAGGGTTAAAAACAAATTGCCGGCATATAAGGCAGTTTTGGGTTCTCTGGCAGATTACTTTAATTCTATAGGAATAGACTTAAAAGTAAAGTTTGCATTCGCGGATAAGGGAATACTGTTATCGCATGATCCAGGCGAAAAGGAGCATGCGGCCTTATATGCGCATAGTAGTTTTTATCGTACTGAAGTCGAAAGATTTGCAAATTCTAAGAAGGTGGGTTACGAATACTTGACATTCAGCGATCTTGATCTAAAGTTTCCCAGGTTTTCTGATACGCGCTTGGGAATCCCCGAGGATATTGCAATCAAACTAGAAATCAACAGAGCGTCTTCATTGGACGAGCATACAGCAATTGCATGCATAAATGAATACCTTAAGTCTATTCAAGCGCATACGGTTATAGAAAGCGGAAAACTGGAGATCGGAACTGTGAGGCAGCTGACATCTATTAAGGATTTTCCACACGAAATGCTTTTCGGCTTCATTGCAAATTACATAGCGTTGCAGGAAAAGATACCAGATCATGTAGGGGAAGACGGCATCTTCATTCAAGCGGAACGGTTCAACCCTCTGTTGAAGGTGCCTAACCTTGTTGAAGGCTTAAAGGCTCTTACAAGAATTGACATATTGGCATAATCTTGGTGAGTGTGTGGGCTATAGTTCTAAACTCTTGAAAATAAGACAAATATCAGGTACCTTGTACACTGCTGGAAGAGCTAATAATACTATTTTGATCTATGGCATAGGCGCTCCGAGACTTCCAGACTCCGGGGATCTTGTGGAGGCCGGAACTATACTGAAAAATCGTACAGATATCTTTGTTCCGGATTATATTGGATACGGCAGAAGTGGCGGAACCTTCAGCCCGATTAACTGCATAAGGACATTTTTAACGCTTCATGACGCATTTATCAACGGATGTACCGGGATAAACTACGCACAGAAAATAAAGAGAAGGCTAAAATACAAAAGAGTAATAATTGTGGGGAAAAGTTTCGGTGGAAGATATGTTCCTCTTCTGCCAAGATTCGATAGAAATATAAAAGAAATCGGGATATTTTGCCCAGCTCTTAATACTGGCGAGTACGGGAAGCGTAAGGTCAAGGAGGAGAGTGTTGAGGGTTTCTTAAGGTGCATTAGATACGACGGTTATTCTAACTTATACCGGGGACTCCTCAAGAGGGGCAGACTGGACGGAAAGTGGAAAAGACACCTTGAAGATGAGGATTCCCTGGCTCCTATGAAAAACCTAAGGTACTTGAAAGGCGTGCGTATCTTCATAGGGCACGGAAGACTTGACAAAATAATCAATTTCTCAAGGTCTGTATCTTATTACAAGAAACTTAAGCATATGTATCCTGACAAAGGAGACGACATTAGGCTAAAGTTGTACAAGAAAGGAGACCACGGTGCTTCAACAACAGTACGCGCTACAAAGGACTTCTTGAAATGGATTAATTGAAATATTTCTTGAATAGCCGCAGATCTTTAGGTCCTGACAGTATCATCAGATCCAGTGCCCAGTGGCACGCACATCTGCTATCTTATATATAGGTGCGTCAAAAGGTAAGTGAGATACATGGAGAGCCCTTCAGAATGCTTTATAGTCTCGATACCCACGCATGACAACAGGGCAGTGCCGAAGAGCGTAATGGACCTGATGACAGTTTCAATGGCGCTCAACCGCAAACTGGTACTTAATGTGCAAACAGGCACAGGAATAACGAACGGCAGACAGAAATGCATCAATATGGTAAAGGAGCGGTTCCCTAACGAGAAGCACATTTACATGTTCTGGCTTGATTCGGACATATGCATAACGTATCCAAACCAGATAGCGGAGTTCGTGCGCGAAGCAGAGAAGTCAGGACTCTCGTTCACCGCAAACTACCGGGTCATAGACAATAACACCCGTCACATATGGAATACGGTCAAGAAGGAGAGCACGGAGAGCTTCACCGACGAGGAGCTAAAGGGAGCCAAGCCATTCGAGCTCAAGTGCGCATATGCGGGACTAGGACTATGCTACATAAGAACCCCTCTCGACTACACGTTCAGGACGGAGGGCCAAACCGGTGAGGATCGGCTTTTCTTCAAGGAGAATAAGGGCATAGACCTGAGGTACGTGCCTATACCGAACTACCACATGAAGACCGTGTACATATGAGCAAAGGCGCTATAAATAAAAAAACACACGCTGCAATAGCAATAAGGGCATGAGGATATGAAGAATGTTGATCTTGACAACACCATGGACATGGTCAACGAGATTGAGGCCAAGGAGAGCGGAAGGGGCCAGACGCAGCAAGGGCCATCGAAGGCGCAGATAGGCACCGTTGAGGGTTACTTCGACAGGATAGGCGTCGTTGCGATAAAGCTGACCGCGCCGTTGAAGGTTGGCGACATAATAGAGATAGGAAGCGAGGAGGAAGCCGTGCGGCAGCGGGTATCAAGCATGCAGATAAACCGCGAGGACGTCGAAGAGGCTGTCGCTGACGACTCTGTGGGAATCAAGCTCAAGTACAGGGTTGAGGAAGGCCTAACTGTATACAAAATCGGCTGACGTCTGCCGCGCCAATACTCTTTCTGGATTAATCATATGAAGAGTGCAGCCCCTAATATCACTCCAATGACGAAGGCTAGGATAAACACTACAACTACAGTTCCTACTAAGACCCCTATCACTGAAAGCTTACTGGTTCTTTGCTGGTTCGATAGCGCAAATATCGACACTACGAATCCCCATATGTATATTACGATATAGATAAAGTCTATTATCGGTATCAGTGCCAGCCAGAAGAATAGCACTGCAGGCGCCTCTCCATAAACCAGCGAAGTGAACGTCTCTGTGTATGTCGCTTTGAACTGCCTGAATAGGAACTTGCCGAATAGGTGCAGTATCGCCGCGCTTATGAAGATGCCGACCGGTATTAATATAAGGAAGACCAGCAGGACATACGCCTCGACAAACAACAGTGCTGCTCCAGTGCCAATAGCCGCCATGGATCCTAAGAAATGGGAAAAGAGCGCAGCAGCCGCAGCTCCAACTACGGCTCCTAGTATTAGAGATATCACCAAGGGGATTATCGCAAGCTGGTAATAGAAGCCAAGAGCCTGGCCGATGCTCATCTTCTTCTGCGTTGCGCTTGCGGGATGCAACATCAGGTCTATAGTCTGTTTCATTTGGTCTATTGCTATCATGTCATCGTTTATAGCATAAGTATATGTATTTTTAAACTTATCCCCATAGCAACTATTGTGACGAAGAAATGAGCGAGAGGATAAACCACCTCTTCACGGAGTACCATGGCAGGTACGACCTGGCAAACAGCTTCTACAGCCTCGGCATAGACAGGAAGTGGCGTCGTGATGCGGTAAAGGAGGCCATGATAGGCAAGAACGGTTACAGTGTTCTTGACATAGCCACCGGAACCGCGGAGATCGCGCTGCTCGTAGCCAAGAATGCCGCAATGCTCAACAAGGATGTCGCGATAACGGGAATGGATTCGAACAGGGAGATGCTTGCCGTGGGAAGGGAGAAGGTGAGAAAGAGCGGGTTCCGGAACATCTCTCTTGTGCACGGCGACGCGCTCTCCATGGGTCTCAAGGACTCGTCATTCGATGTTGCGACATGCGCGTTCGCGCTCCGGAACTTTGACGACCTTGGGAAATTCTTCAAGGAGCTGCACAGGGTTCTCAAGAGGAACGGCAAGTTCGTGATACTTGAGATGGGCAACCCCGACGATCCAAAGCAGCGGTTCATATTCCGGTTCTATTTCGGCGTGCTAATGCGTCCGATCGCGTACATAATAGGCATCGACGCATACAAGTGGCTCCTTTACAGCATAACCCATTTTGACAAGAAGGCGGCAATCTCGCTGCTCAGGGCGCAGGGGTTCAGGGATGTCAGGACAAGGCCCCTGGAAACAGGAGTTGGATTCCTCATAACCGGCAGAAGATGACTACCTTACTCGCACCGAGTCGGCATACACGGAAAGCAGGTCTGCAGATTCTGACCTTCCGAGATCCTTGACCGCCTTGTCGATATGCGCATTGTGCATCTCTATGGCGCTCGCCACGGCTTCTTTTGGGGTCAGGGACGAGTATTCGATCAGCGTGGTCACTATGTTGGGTCTCAGGCTCTGTCCCACCTTCTTTTCTCTGCCTCCGCGGCTGTCAAGTATGTCATCCCGCATCTGGAAGGCTATGCCTATGTTCATGCCGAAAGAGTGCAGCCTGCTTGCGAACCTGTCTTTCTTGTATACGGCAGCCACGCTGCAGCATACCGCTATGAGCGATGCACTCTTGAGTTCTGCTATGCGCCTGTATTCTTCCAGCCTGGGAACCTTCCTCTCCTTCTGGAATGAGTAGTCGAGCGCCTCTCCCGCGCACATGTCCATTGCGGAATCGGACATGCGGCTTATCACATCCCCGCCGTATTTTGCGGAAATGCCTATCGCCTTGGATACGAGAGCATCGCCTGCCAGTATCGCGGATTCCTCGCCATACTTCATGTGCACGCTCTCCACGCCCCTTCTTGTCTCGTCGCCATCTATTATGTCATCGTGTATTAGCGAGGAGATATGAAGAAGCTCAGCGGCAACGGCGAGGTCGGTAAACCTGCCCGCATTCTGTCTTGTTGCGTGAGCGCCGAGCAGTACAAGCGAGGGTCTGAGCAGCTTGCCGCTGTTGTGCAGGAGATGCGATGCCGGTTCGTAGAGCTCCCTGTTCCTGAAAGATGTGAGCCCTAGCTCTGAGATCCTCCTGCCTGTCTCGATAAGGCCGGAGGCGACGCCTGCCGGCAGTCTTATCTTGCCGAATTCGTCAGAGTGCATCGACTAAACCCTCGTTAACGTGCCAGGCATACAAGCTACACTTCCCAGAATAGCCTTAAATATCTTGCTTAGCGGCTTCAGCCATCAAACCGGCATGCGATGCGCATGCATCAATCGTTGGCAACCGCGTTGACAGGCATCAGCCTCGCCATGCCTGCTATGGCGCCGCCCATGCACACCAGCACCGCATGCGCCGCTTCATAGTCTGCAGGTATCCTTCCTTCCTCAATTCCCCTCTTTATGGTTGTGGCTGCAGAGGCAATGCCTGTTGCCAGCATTACAATACCAACTCCTTTAGAACCGTGCATCATTATGTCTAACGAATCCAGTATTACCGCAGACGAGGAGGCAGCCCAGAATGTTATTGCAAATTTTCCATGCCATCTCCCCAGCTTTCCATGTGTGACGCCTGTTCCCGCAAGCCCTGCCGCAGTCGCAAGCAATGCCGCCTCGCTTACAGTTGCCACTGCACAGCCAGGATGCTTGTCCCTGACGACCTTGGCAAGAAGCGCAGTCGCAGGAGCGGCGACAAGAGCGCCTCCCGTGAACATTTTGCCGAACTTCTTGTCTTCCGCAAGTGAGCTTAACGTATCCCTATTCCACCTGAACCCGGGCTTCAGGGCAGCAGCGCCTACTATTGTAGATACACCTGCGGCAATGCCTGCCGTGCTTGCCACTCTAAGCAGATTCCGGTGGTCGTGCTCGCCCCTCTCCCTTCCCGCTGTGCGCATAGGTTCGCCTAGATCCGATATGCACTATGCTTTAAATAACTTTTCTGCTGATATTACAAACAACGTGATAATATGGCAACGCTCAATACGCCGCAACAGCAGGCGGGAATACTGAGTTTCTACGACGCGCCTGAGCGCGGCCCGAAGCTGAGCGCCAAGCTGGTGCTCATAGCGGTGGCCGTCTTCGCAGTAGTAATAATCATGCTCGACCACTTTGTGTGATCAGGAAAAGAAAATAACTGGTTCTACTCCCTAATCTGGATGATCTTCGGGAGCATTCTGACTGCTTCTACAGCGAGTGGCGAGGCCAAGGGTTCCCTAGCGGCTCTTAGGAGAGGAATGTCAAGCTCACTGTCGCCGATCACCCGGCAATCGCCCACTTGAATGCCATAGCGTTCAAGCATCCGCTCTACCGCTGCAAGCTTCTCCTCTCCCGAGCTTATAGGCGTCCTGAAATCCACCAGTTTCTCGGTCTTCGACGCGAATATTTCCACATTGCTTACACTTCCTGTAAGTGGCGAGGGAAAGAGCATATATTGTGTAAAACGGGCCGCAGTCGTGCCGCTTGCCGTTGCCAGGAAGGCGGGATATCCGCCATCAAGCATCAGGGAAACCATGTCAAAGACTCTCTCTACTCTGTGTCCCGTTATAAAATGGGTCACCGCTTCTGTCATCGTGGCTCTGTTTCCGAGTCCGGTCTCTATCAGTATCTGGTAGAATCTTTGCTGCCCCTTTATCTCCCCTTCAGCTCCTCCGGCAGTTCTGACAATCATATCCACCTCTTGTTTACCTCCCATGCCCCTGAGCACGTTGCCCAAGTGCAGCCTTCCGAGTTCCTTTCTAAGCAGGTGCTTGCCGATGCCCTCCGCAGCCCTGCCTCTCCAGAGTGTATTGTCTCCGTCTACTATCGTTGCGGGCCTGGTGCGTATTAGCTGTAAAGACATAGAAATCAGAATCTATACCGCTTCAGCCTCTTAAAAAGATTGCCTTCTGTCTAGGCTCAGGCCAGCGTGAAAAGATCGCGCTTCTTCTCGCTGACATCTCCGATCTCAGCCATGTAGTATAATATGGCCCTTACCCCGTTCTCGTCAACTTTGACGCGATCTGCAATCTCTGGCACGCGCTTATCCCCGCTCCTCAATTCCTTAGCCACCTGCGCCGAGTACTTTTCAAGGAAGGACCTTAGCATTATGTAGAACTTTCTGTTGAAGGCCCTTGTCCCGAAGACCTGGCCGTGCCTTATGCTCTCTTCAAGTGCAGCGGATACTGCCGCAGCTTCTGTCTCCGTCTGCAGGACTATATAACCCTCTTTCTCAAGCTTCTTTATGTTCTCGTCGTCCATATTGCCGCGGATTCTCAGAGGGCTTGGCCTGGTCTCGACAGGGGCCTGAGGCTGTCTCTTCCTCATCAGGAACCTGTCATAAACGCTTTTCCCTATGCTGTACACTGCTGTTCCGGCCTTGTCGCTCCTAAAGAGCGTCACAGCCTTCTTCTTCAGCAACTGTCTGAGGGTTTCGCGCTCAGTCTGGCTGAGCAGTCTCTCGACGTTTGCTGGAGTCCTCTGGTCGTATCTCAATGTATCAAGCTTCTTTAGCACCGCTATCTCATCCTGCGACAACTCTCCCTGCTGCTCCTGTTGCCGCTTCTCCTGGCGCGGCTGCGTCTGCGTAGCTCCTCCCACAAGCAGGTTTGCTATGTCTGCCTTCTTCGCCAAGAGGAACGCATTCTCCTTGAACTTGAAGAAGTCTAGTTCGTCGTTCTCGGAGAGCCCCAGTTCCTTCACCACGTCGAAAGGCAGATATACGGCCAGTTTGTTGTTGTACTTGTAGATCTTGACCATGTGACTACCGGGTTTTTAACCTTGAAGAGTTAGTAAATACTATATCCATGTCAAACTATAAAAGGGTTTGCGAGGGAGGCTGAGGTCACGCATTATAACGTCAGGGCTATGCTATCCAGCGAGAAGGACCTGGGAAACGCGGCGGTGCCCAAAAGCGTGTTTGCAAGCAAGTCCGAGCGCGGTTTACTTGTCGTCATAGGCGGGAGCAGGGGTTACCACGGCGCTCCGGCGCTTGCGGCTCTTTCCGCGCAAAACATGCTGGCGGCGCTCAGAACCGGCGCCGGATATGTTGTCGCATACATACCCCGTTCTGTTGCATCTGTAGTAAGATCGCAGACACCTGCGATAATAGTGAATGAACTAGGTACCAGTTCCGTAACATTCAACAGACATGTTGCAACCGCAATAACTAAGGCTGACGCTGTAGTCATAGGTATGGCGATCGGCAGAGAGAGGAATGCGCTTAGGGCTGCAGCAAGGATAATAGACTTGTGCTCTGCGCTTCAGAAAAAGATCGTCATAGATGCCGACGCTATACGCGCAATACCCTTTGCAAGAAAGGGACCAGACACGAATTCTGTGATAACCCCGCAAGACAGGGAGTTTGAGTTCGTGTCCGGGAAGAAGCTAGGCAAGGATCTTGACGAAAGGATAGACTCGGCTGTGAAATTGTCAAGGAAGATCCACACAAACGTGCTGTTGAAAGGTCATGATACGGTGATAACGGACGGAAAGCGCATAAAAATAAACAGATCAAGGTCGATGTCGCTGGCTACCATGGGCACCGGTGACGTTCTTTCAGGAATAATAGGCGGCTACTGTGCTACAGGCGCAAGCACATACGATGCCGCTGTGGCTGGCGCATATCTGCACTCGAGGATAGGCGAGATGCTCTTCAGGAAGATGGGAAACCATATAATCTCAACCGATGTAGTAGATGGTATACCCCAGATCCTGAAACGTTTTGACAAGGTATCCAGGTAATTCGCATGGTTCTTGATGTTGCAAAGAGAATAAATGACAACATATACGGCAATGTAGACATATCTGCGCAGGAGCTCGGGCTGATAGACACTCCCGTCTTCCAGAGACTGCACAGGATAAAGCAGCTTGGCGCAACAGATCTGGTATACCCAGGAGCCACGCACACCAGGTTCGCGCACAGCGTCGGCACAATGCACATGATAAGCCAGTTCATAAGCGCGATAAGGAAGCACGGAGGCAAGGCCGGAGACGACGACGGCGAGAAGCTGCGCATTGCAGCGCTGCTCCACGACATAGGCCATTATCCGCTCTCGCACACGGTAGAGAATGCCGTCAAGCGGCTGGGAGGCAAGAATCACGAAGAGTTTGGCGCTTACCTGCTCAAGAGATTCCTTTCAGAGAAGCTCGAGACATACAAACCCTCTGAGATCTCTGATATTTTCCTGGGCAAGAGCGCCGGCACCAGCCTCCTAATATCGTCTGCCCTTGACGCAGACAAGGCGGACTACCTGGTGCGCGATTCCTACAACGCGGGGGTGCCATACGGCAGGGTCAGCATACAGCGTCTGATAAGGACAATCTCATACGTGAAGAACGGGATAATGTTCGACAAGGACGAGATTGCAGCCGAGGACTTTCTCATAGGCAGGTACCACATGTACAGGTCCGTATACCACCACAGAACCGTCACCGCATTCGGCCTGATGGCCGAGCGCATATTCGAGAACCTTGTAATGGAGGGCTTCATGCCAAATCCTAGGGACATGTTCTCCGGGCAGGACGAGCTTGCAATAACAAGCTACACCGATGACTTGTTAATGTCATCGATGTACAAGTACCTCGGAGCAGGCAAGGACAAGTTCCTCAAATGGCTGATAAGGTCCTTCCTTGAGAGAGAACCGTTGGAATGCGTCTACCTCGGCCAGCACCCGGTCCAGAAGGGTTCAGTGCCTAAGGACGTCGAGAAGGTAAGAAAGATAATTGAGAGCGAGAATGAAAAAGCGAAGCTTGCCGACGCTGCGGGAATGGACGAGCAGGAGATATTCGCCATATCCATGAGGCCGCTCAGCCTCATAGACGAGGATACGAATATATACATAAGGAGCAAGGGAAAGGTAATGCCGATAACGGAGAGCAGCGGACTTGTGCTCAACATGGTAGGCAGCAAGACGTTATACGACGCAAGGGTCTACGCCATGCCTGGATCCGGAAGAAAGCTCGGCAAGGCGATAGAATCATACATGAGAAAAGGCTGAGAGGATGACGACAAGCCCAAACCAGCAGGCTATAGAAGACTTCGTTAAGATCATGGCTGGAGCCGTGAAGAAGGCATATCCGGAAAGCAGTGCAACGGCAGAGCAGCTCAGGTCTTCGGTAACAAGGGCAAAGCCCGGGTTCGGAGACCTCAGCTCATCAATCTCGTTCAGCTTGGCGAAACAGCTGAAGAAGGCTCCTGCTGAGATATCAAAGCAGATATCTGCAGCGACAGAAGCGCAGGGTCTAATATCTGCGGTAAGCGACGCGTCAGGCTACCTGAATGCAACAATGAATGAGGGGGCGTACGCCAGGCTGGTAGTCTCTGCGATAAAGGAGAGGAAGGAGTTCTACGGATCAACATCAAAAGGCAAAGGCAAGCGTGTCATAGTTGAATCGCCAAGCGTCAATCCGAACAAGCCCTGGCACATAGGCCATCTGAGGAATGCCCTGCTGGGCGACGCCATATCTAACATACTAGCTGCAAACGGATACAACGTTGAGAGGGAAGACTATATCGACGACCTGGGCCTTCAGGTTGCGGAGTCGTTCTGGGGCATGAGAAACCTGAGTGGCAAGCCGGAAGGAAAATTCGACCAGTGGCTCGGCGAGCAGTACGTGCTCGTGAACAAGAGGATGAAGGAGGACAAGGCTGCAAGCGAGGAGATAAAGAGGATAAACGAGCGGATGGAGAACCCTGCAAGCCCGGACGCTGTGGAAGCGAGGAAGCTGGCCGAACAGTGCGTCATGGCGCAGTACGAGACAGACGCTAGCTATGGCATATCGCATGACCTGCTGGTATGGGAAAGCGACATAGTTGCAGGAAAGCTACTCGAGAAGGCGCTGAAGATCCTCGAATCTAAAAATGCGCTGCAAAGGCCGAAGGATGGCAAGTATGCAGGGTGCATAATACTGCCCCTGGAAAAGGCAAAGGAGTTTGCGAAAGAGTTCGAGAATCCAACGGAAGAGACCAAGGTGCTCGTCAGGAGCAACGGCACGGCAACATATGTTGCGAAAGACATCGCCTTCCACATGTGGAAATTCGGGATCATAGAGGATCCTTTCAAGTACGGACAATTCATGAACGCGCAGCCTAACGGAAAAGTGCTCTACACGACTTCCGGCAAGGGCATCTCCGCGATATTCGGCCAGGCGGAGATGGTGGTTAACATAATAGGCACATCGCAAAGGTATGCGCAGCTGCTTCTCAAGGCCGCATTCAGGCTTTCCGGCTATGCGGAAGCCTCAGGCAACATAATACACCTCGCATACGGGGAGGTGAGCATAGCTGGCGGCTCCCTTAGCGGCAGGGAGGGTGGCTGGATAGACACGTCAGGAAGGAATTACACTGCCGACTCTTTGCTGAGCGAAGTTAAAAAGAAGGCCCTGGAGATAGTTGAGAAGAGCGAGAAGATAGAGGACAAGAGAAAATCAGGCGAGATAGCTAACGCAGTGTCGCTTGGCGCCATAAAATTCGAGTTCCTGCGCATAGCTCCGGAGAAGCAGGTCACATTCTCATGGGAGCGTGCCCTCGACTTCGAGAGCAACAGCGCGCCCTATTGCATGTACACGTATGCAAGGTCGAAGAGGATACTTGAGAAAGCCGTATACACGCCAATGGAGCTCAAGGACTCGGATTACACGCATATAGGCCGCGGCGCAGACTTCGAACTGGTGAGGCTGCTGGGCGAGGCCCAGGACATCGTGGAGAAAGCGTGCGGCGAGCACAGGCCTAATGTTGTGACGGACTATCTGCTCGACCTCGCAATGCTCTTCAGCAGGTTCTACGAGCAGATGCACGTAATCAAGGGGGGCGAGGCGAAGGAGATGAGGCTTGCCCTTGTCTGGTCAACGATGCATGTGACAAAGAACATGCTAATGCTCCTGGGCATAGGCACTGTCGACTCGATGTGATCTAATGAAACTGTTGGAAGAAACGGATATTATAGAAATAAACAAGAAGATCGGGGAGAATGGCACAGTGATTAACGAAGCTAATCTGCAATTTACTATAAATAAACTTAGTAAGGACTCACCGCTTGCTAGAAAAGCAGCAGCGCTCCTATATGACTTAGTGACGTTTCACATATTTCTTGATGGAAATAAGCGGACCGCATTCGTGAGTACTGTAACGCTCCTGGAAATAAATGGTAAACATTTGAAGATAACTGATGAAGACGCTCTTGACCTTGTCTATGGCATAGCAAACCAAAAGTATAATATACATGAAATTGAAAAGTTTATTCAGAAGTGTACAAAATGAGAGACTTTGTAGAAAAGATAGTAGATCGGATAATAAAGGAAAGGAAGCATCTTCTCCAAGAATTGGCTAGCGAAAGCTACGCACAGAAGCTTCGTAATGCGCACTGATTCTTCATTTAACTATCCCTGAGAGTATCTCGTAGCTTCTTAGCGCATCCGTTCTGTTGACCACGATTATCGTCTCGGTGTAGCAGGAGATCAGCTCTACAACGTTTATGTTCTGCTCCGCGAGTAGCGAAGTGAGGAATGCCACAACCCCTGACCCGCTCTCGAGGTTCTCACCAGAGTATATTATCAGCGTGGAGCAGTTGTCGTTAACCTTTATTATGCTCTCCTTTGCCTTCTTGCCAAGGTCCTTCATCACGTTCTTCCTTGTCAGATATACGTAGTAATTGTCTATCTTGACCTTCGCGTCATTGTCTATCTCGAGTTCCTCATCCGAGACTATGACATGAACGCCGTCAAGCAGGGCTATCCTATTTTCCTTAAGGACCTTAAGCGCCCTTGCCTCTATGCTCCCCTTCACCGACTCAATGTGTTCCGCGTATCTCCTTATCGCGGCTTTTATCGCTTGGTAGTTCTTTATCCCCAGCTCCTTCTGTATAAGCCTTGCCAGCGCGCTGAAATTGACTATTCCGTATTCAAGCGCTTCCTGCGTGTAAGGCTTGTTCTTCAGGTATACGCGCACCGTGTCTGATATGCTCATGCACAATCATGCACCGCCAAAATATATAAATGTATCATTTGATACACATACAGCTCATATTGTATTATTAGTGCCGCATCCTTAATATATAAGGTCAGGCATATTATTGCTGAAGGACAAGTGAGAATATGCAGATGAAGAAAAGCGGAAAGGAATACGCAAAGCTCGAGGAGGACGGAAAGATACTGCTCCCTGTGGACTTTGATGACCCAAAGCTTGCAAAGGAGCTGAGCAAGTTCATCGAGCAGCACAATCCCGTGCTCACCTTCCAGTTTCCGAAGAACAAGAAGAATACGATGGTAATACACTTCGCCAAACCTGATTCAGGTGAGGGTGCATCAGAGGTAGGCAAGGACTACGATCCGTCCGAGATTCCTTCTTACATAAGATAAGATTTCCATGGCAAGCAGAACCATACTGATAGAACCGAAGTTCCAGCCCATGCTTGGCTTCGGCTATGACGTTGAGCTAAAAGCGGCGCATCGCACTAGCGATGTCAAGACTATAGCCGGCATGGTCAACGCCGAGCATGACAAGTCAGGCGCCGTCAACGCGGTTACGCACGGACGCGTAGCAAGCTGGATCCTTTCTGGCAATGCCGATTCTTTTATTGCAATAGACCACCATGAAAACGGAAAAGCTGCCGCGCACATGGCTGTGGTCAAGTGGCCGGACCATTGCTATGAGATACGATCGATTGTAGTGCAGCCCTACTACAGGGGCCTGGGGATTTACGGAGGCATGTCGGACAGCATAATAGAGGCGATATTCGAAAAGGATCCTTCTGCAACGGTTGTGATGATAAAGAACAAGCAGAGCCAGGGATACCGGCTGCTCTCTGAAAAGGGATTTGCTGAAGTTCCGCTTGGCGAGGTTCTTAAGATGGGCCTCGAACTGGAGAATCCTTCCGGCAGATACGCCTATGTACTGACAAGAGATGCGCATGAGAAGACCAAAGAGGCCGGATTTGCGCTCGCAGCAGAGCAGAGGCATGAATAAGTCTATTAATATTCTATTCTAAAGTGGTAGCATGGCAAAACAAAAAGTTGTACTCGCATACAGCGGAGGACTTGACACATCCGTCATCCTCAAGTGGTTGGTGAAAAAGGGCTACGAAGTCGTATGCTTTGTTGGCGACATTGGACAGGACGAGGACTTCTCTGCGATAAAGGAGAAGGCGCTAAAGACAGGAGCGTCAAAAGTGTACATTGAGGACTTGAAGAAGGAGTTTGTAACGGACTTCATCTTCCCTGCGATGCGCGGAAATGCGCTTTACGAGGGCAGGTATCTCCTTGGCACGTCTATAGCAAGGCCATTGCTTGCCAAGGCCCAGATAGAAATAGCCAAGAAGGAGGGCGCGCAGTACGTGGCGCACGGCGCCACTGGCAAGGGCAATGACCAGGTAAGATTCGAGCTGACCTACTATGCCCTTTATCCTGAGATCAAGGTAATCTCACCATGGAAGGATGTCGAATTTCTCTCCGAATTCAAGGGAAGAAGCGACATGATAGCATACGCGAAGAAGTGGGGCATACCTGTAAAGGCTACTGCCGCAAAACCATACAGCGAGGACGAGAACCTGATGCACATAAGCCACGAAGCGGGAGTGCTTGAGGACCCGGAATTCAGGACGCCTGAGCATGTCTTCTCAAGAACAGCGTCGATAGACGCTACACCTGCCAAGGAAACTGTTGTTGAGATCCATTTCAAGGACGGTAACCCGGTGAAGGTGGTTGACAAGACGCATAAGGTGAGTAAGACAGAGCCGCTTGAAATGTTCGTATACCTGAATAAGCTGGGAACTGAGAACGGGATAGGGAGAGTGGACATGGTCGAGAACAGATTCATAGGCATCAAATCAAGGGGAGTCTATGAAACGCCTGGCGCCACCATACTCTGGATTGCGCACCGCGATCTTGAGGGCATTGCAATGGATAAGGAAGTCATGCACATACGCGACATGCTTATACCGAAGTTCTCAGAGTTGATCTACAACGGCTTCTGGTTCTCGCCGGAGATGGACTTCCTGATGAGCGCAATAAACAAGAGCCAGGAGGCCATAGACGGGTCAGTGACGCTCTCGCTCTACAAGGGCAACGTCAACACGATAGGAAGGGAATCGCCAACATCGCTGTATGACCAGAAGCAGTCGAGCATGGACGTGGAAGGCGGTTTCAACGCAATGGACTCCAAGGGATTCATAAACATAAACGCGATAAGGCTGAAGGCTCACTATCTTGCAATGAAAGGAAAGGTGGACTACAGTTGGCTGAAGAAGAACAAGGCTGATAAGAATGGCAAGGGCTAAGCTCTGGGACAAGGGCTATTCCGTTGAGAAGGACGTAGAGGAGTTCACTGTAGGCAACGACTACAGGCTTGACATGAAGCTTCTCAAGTACGACTGCATTGCGTCTATTGCGCATGCAAGGATGCTGGCAAAGATAGGCATACTCTCGCAGGCAGACTCAGCCAAGCTGGTCAAGGAACTTGAGCACATAAAGAAGCTTGCTGAGCAGGGCAAGTTCGAGATATCGAAGGAGCAGGAGGACAGCCACACCGCTATAGAGAACGAGCTTACTGATAAGCTCGGGGAGCTGGGGAAGAAGATACACACCGGCAGGTCAAGAAACGACCAGGTGCTCACAGCGCTGCGCCTTTACTGCAAGGACAACCTGAAGGATTGCATTGCCTACTCGAAAGAATTCGTTTCTGCGCTGCAGGCCTTTTCCGGCAAGTATGGCAATGTGGAGCTACCGGGTTACACGCACACCAGGAAAGCGATGCCATCCTCCATAGCCCTATGGTCCTGCGCTTTCATAGACTCGATGCATGACAACATCGCACTGCTTGAATCTGCGCTCTGGCTTGTGGACCAGTCTCCGCTTGGCACGGGCGCAGGATACGGAAGCCCGATAAAGCTCGACAGGGAGTTCACCGCTTCAGAACTTGGATTCT
>JASHTL010000071.1 GCA_030040595.1 Microcaldota archaeon | reverse complement strand
GACATGCATAATTACAGGATCGCAGAGGCAGCTGCAGAATTGAGAAACCTAGGAAAAGTGGCAGTAATATACAACCTTGCAAAAGTTTCCATAGTTGGAAAGGATCTAGCTTCCATACCGGAAATATACGAAAGGATGCTATCTGCAGTCAAGGATATGAGAATAATCGCAAGCGCATGCGGCGCTTCGCCGACTAGCAGGAGTTTTGTCATAAAGGAGAATCAGGCAACTAAGGCGGTGAGAATGCTTCACAAGGAATTCTTTGGTGCATAGATGGATAAGATACCTGTGGGAATATTGGGAGCAACTGGAATGGTAGGGCAGACGCTGGTCCAGATGCTCGACAGACACCCGTGGTTCGAGGTGACGGAACTTGCTGCATCGGAAAGATCCGCTGGCAAGACTTATGAGGAAGCGCTTGACGGCAGGTGGAATGTCTCTTCGGAAATACCGGCATACGCGAAGGACCTGAAAGTCAGGGAGTGCACGCCGAAGCTGGATTGCAAATTCGTCTTCTCGGCACTGGACTCTAGCGTTGCCCACGAGATAGAGGAGAGTTTCGCCAGGAATGGATACGGAGTATCGAGCAATGCGAAGAACCATAGGATGGACAGAGATGTGCCGCTCCTGATTCCGGAGATAAATGCAGAACATCTAGATCTGATCAGGGTGCAGCAGAAACTGAGGAAGTGGAAAGGGTTCATAGTCACAGATCCTAACTGCTCGACGATAGGCATGTGCGTAGTTCTCAAACCGCTGTTTGACAAGTTTGGCATAGAGAAAGTGATTGCAACAACGATGCAGGCCCTTAGCGGCGCAGGTTATCCAGGAGTTGCCTCAATGGACATAGTGGACAATGTGCTCCCATACATCAGGGATGAGGAGGAGAAGATGGAATCTGAGCCGCTAAAGATCCTTGGGACCATGAAGAACGGCAAGATACAGGACGCTGCGTTCAGGATAAGCGCGCAGTGCAACAGGGTTGCGGTAAGGCATGGCCATACAGAAGCGATAAGCGTGCAGCTCTCCAAGCATGCGGATGAGAACGAGATACTTGCTGCATGGAAAGGTTTCAATCCACTAAAAAGCCTTGGACTTCCCACGGCACCAGAGCATCCGATTGCGTATCACAGGGAGCCGAACAGGCCCCAGCCGAAGCTCGATGCGAACCTGGGAAGCGGAATGACCGTGAGCATTGGAAAGCTGAGAAAGTGCAGCGTGCTTGATTACAAGTTCACTATACTGAGCCACAACCTGGTCAGGGGTGCAGCAGGCGCTGCGCTGCTTAACGCGGAACTGCTGAAGTCAAAGGGTTATTTCGAAGGATAGCTGGCGCTCTCCTTGACAAGACCTTTGATAGCGTTGAATGCCACTGCAGTGTCCTCCTCCTTTATTATGAAGATCTCTTCCGTAAGCGTTGAGACTATCTCTGCTATGTTCACATTGTTCCAAGAGAGAGCCTTTACAAGCACATAGAGCACGCCGACCGACTCCGCTGATCTCATTGAGATTTTCACCATCAGCGACGCGAGTCCTTCAGTCACCTTCAGGGTCTGGTCCTTCGCGAAGAGCTTCTGTATCTGCTCTTTGTATCTCGTGTTCGAAAGTATCGTTATCTCGTACAACCCCTGCGTGACCGTTAGCAGGTCGCCTCTTGCAATGTCAACTATGTCGTAGAGCTTCTGGACCTCGCCTACCGTATTCCTGTCCTTTACCACGGTTATCTCGAATATGCCAGATCGCACTGTTATGTCGCTCTCGTGAAAGTCCACGTGCAATGCCTCTACAGTGCCAGCCTTGAGTGTCTCCCTGAACCGCCTTATTGCCATGACGATAGCCGAGCGCTTGATGGGTTTGCGCATCTCCTGCTCCACCTGGGGTTTGATCATTTCTGCAAGATATGCATAGTTGATTATGTCCCTTACAAGCGCTTCTTCTAGAAATGGCATGTCCTCAAGAATTCTTGTTACAACATGTGACACAGTTACCAAAAACGACTCACCTTCCTGTTATATATACCACCAGCAGATATATAACACTTTTGTTACTGCAGTAACATAATCTATATATAGTATCAGAATCATAGTAATAGCTGCAGAGATATCATATGATTTAGAGGCAATGCGATATGGCAGTAAGGAGCAATTATAGGATGGCGCTTGACGCAGGCATAGGAGCAGTTCCTTTGGAGTACGGCGGCAGGCAAGGTATCGTTGCCCTGAGGGCAGCAGACCATGAGCTTTCCGCCTATGAGCATCGGCCGATCTTGAAGATGATGCAACCTCTGGTCAGACTCGCAAGGGTTGAGCCCGATATCAACTTCGGCGGCAGGACAAGCGAGCTGGTCAGACGTTTTGATACCGGCATGGCATCCATATTCGTTGACACTAATAGGGATGAAGCAATAGGATATGCAAGGTTAAAGAACAGGCTTACTGATCAGGACAGGCAGAAACTCGGAATATCTGCACCTGAGATAGTCTATGAGATGGGAACGGTGGTTCTGGCCCGAGGTTACAGGGAAAGCGGTCTAGCAGGGGTGCTCATAGGCGATCTCCTTGACATATACAGGGGCAGGGGCGACAGCGAAAGGACGCTTGTGGTAGCCACAATGAAACAAGTCGGTACCGAGCTCGCATTCAGGGGTGCATTTTACGCAAACGGCTACAGCAACATGCAGTTCCAGAACCATCTCCAGTTTTCGGAGATAGCAAGACTCACATGTACGTGCAATCCTCCTTTCGGTTCTGGCATGCATATAGAACCGTCAAACGTGTGCTTTGCGAGAATAGGCAATGGATATGAGGTAACCGCAGCGCTGAAGATGCTGAACGAGGGAACGCTTCCAAGGAACGAAAAGGGTAAACCGCTTCCTTCTGCGCTTGACGGCATGTGCGTACTTTTCGTATCAGATGCAGGAATGGCATACAGAGTAAACAGCAACCTGGAGTCAAGGAGAGGCGATGGCGGTGCTGGCACCCCTGTGAATATGTCTCCGCGCAGATAGAGCTGGCATCAATAAAAGGCTTATCGTCCAAAGAAGTGTGTTGGCATGGCACTATCGTCAGAACTTATTGCTAATAGACATGGAAGGCTCTATTTTGACGGGATAGATGCCACAGTGCTCGCGAAGAAGTATGGCACACCGCTTCTCATCACATCAGAAAGGAGGCTGATAGACAATTATTCAAGGATAGTCTCTGCGTTCAGGAAGAATTACAGGAACTTCAGGATAAACTACGCGATAAAGGCGAATCCGAATCCAAACATAATTGCAATCATTGCAAAGAGAGGCGGTGGAACAGATGTTGCATCAGTTGGGGAAATAGACATAGCGCTTATGGCAGGGGTTCCTAGAGATAGGATCATGTTCTCGCCGAACAATGTCTCTGCTGAAGATTTTAGATACGCTATTGATAGGCACATTCCTGTCAACTTTGACGATATTGGCCAATATGAACTCGCGCTGAGATATGCTAACCCGGATCTCGTCTCGTTCAGGCTTAACCCGGGGTTTGGAAAGGGCGAGTTTCCCGGAATCGTCACAGCAGGACCCCAGGCCAAGTTTGGAATACCTGAGACGCACATAATGAAATGCTACGCTCTGGCGAAGAAATCAGGAGTAAAACGCTTCGGTATACATGCAATGGGCGGATCTAACGTCCTGAGCCCGGAATATTTTGCTGCCATAACATCAAGGATAACGGAGGTAGCGGGACGCATAGCGAAAAAGATTGGGATAGAATTTGAATTCATAGACATCGGCGGAGGACTGGGAGTCCCATACAGGAACGAAGATCATGATCTAGACATTGAGAGAACGGCAAAACTCGTAGTGGACAGATTCAGGGATGGCTGTGACAAATCGGATTTGGGTAACCCCACCCTTACAGTGGAGCCTGGTCGCTACCTGGTTGCGGATACTACAATATTGCTGGGCACGGTCAACAATGTAAAGAGATACTCAAAGACGTTTATAGGCACAGATATAGGAATGAATGTGTTGATCAGGCCGGCACTATACAATGCGCATCATGAGATACTTGTAGCAAATAGGATGGGAAGACCGAACAGCGGAAAGGCTACAGTGGTAGGTCAGATATGTGAGAATACTGACGCTATAGCAAGGGACAGGAGCCTTCCTTCAGTAAGCGTGGGCGACACCCTAGCGGTGTTGAATGCTGGCGCATATGTCTATAGCATGAGCAACCAGTATAATTCAATACCGCGGCCCATGGAATTATTGATAACAAAAACCGGCAAAGAATTGGTTATGAGAAGGAGGGAAACAAAGGAAGATGTTCTGCGCACTGTGATTTTTCATAAATAAGTTGATGCTATGGCAGACTCGATTGTAAGATTATTCATGGACCTGGCGGAGATACCTTCCCCTACGGATGAAGAGGCAAATGTTGGTCAGTATATTTTAAGGCGTCTGAGGAAGACTGCAGACATAGTAAGATTAGACAGGCATGGAAACGTATTTGCCCGCTTGGAAGGCGAAGGTACGCCAGTATTCTTTACGTCGCACATGGACACTGTAAGGCCTGGAGGGAAGTTCAGAGCGCGGATTGTGGATGGAAGTATTGTAAGCGATGGCCATTATGTGCTTGGCGCAGACGATAAGGCAGGCATAGCTGCTATAATAGACGCTATGGAGAGGCTGAGGAGGAGTGGTGCAAGACACAGGCCCATAGAAGCCGCATTCACAAAGTCGGAAGAGATAGGCAGTTACGGCGCCGTGTATTTTGATTACAAGCTTGCAAAGGCAAGGGAAGGGTTCTGCCTCGATTCCAACGCACCGGTCGGAGAGATCGTAGTGGCATCGCCATACTATAACAGCTTTCAATTGACTATCCAGGGAAGAAGTGCGCACGCTTCAAAACCGGAAAGCGGCAGGAACGCGTTGCTTGCCTTCAAGAACCTGCTCAACGAGCTTCAACTCGGCAGGATAAACCCGCTTACTGTAGCAAACATAGGCATCGTGAGGACAGGTGAGGTGCGCAATGCAATACCGGGTGTACTGACGGCCGAAGGAGAGGTGCGCAGCTTCCATAAGGCTGATGTAGATTCTTATAAAAGCCACCTGGTAACCTCACTGGAAAGGATGGCAAAAAGCAATGGCGTGTCCTATAAGATCCATTTTGACAAGATGATCCCTGGATATCACCATGGAAAAGGAAGCAAGGAATGGAAACTGGTTGAGCTAGCAAAAACCAGCATGCGGAAAGCGGGCGTCAAGCCAGTGATAAAGAGACCATGGGAGTCCACTGACACCAACATATTCATGCAGCATGGCATAAGCTGCATAGTACTTGCACACGGATCGGAAAATGCACATACGCCTAAAGAAAGGATCAGGATCTCGGAGTTGCGCAAACTCTCGGAAACAGTAGTGAATATCGTCTCGCTAAGATAATCAGAGGTCCAACAGCCTTGCGGTGTTGCCATAAAGTATCTTTTCCCTCTGATCCCTTGTAA
>JASHTL010000070.1 GCA_030040595.1 Microcaldota archaeon | reverse complement strand
CATGTTGCCGATGTGCGGGTAGAAGTATGCGGTTATGCCGCAGGTGTACAGCCCAACGGACTTGCCATTTATGGGCCTGAACCTCTCCTTCTTCCTGGTGAGGGTGTTGTATATGTGAAGCATATTACTAGCTCAGCAAACACCTTAAAAAGCGTTCCGAGCAGGCCGACTAGACAACAGTCCTGTTCAGCACGATTCCCTGCGCCTGCACAGCAACCTTGTCCATGTAGAAGTCGCCTACGGCGATGAACTTCACGCCGTTTACCTTCTGGTTGACTACGCCGGCGACGATCCTTAGGGTCACGTTCTGGCATATCAGAGATGCCACCGGTATGCTTGCGTTAACGAAAGTGCTAGGCGCCAGCGATGCGTTCGCCACTGCCGGATACGTGTAGTAATGGCTCACTATGAAAGGCTTGCCATACTCGAGCACCTCTACATACAGATTGTTGTCCTGAGGCGATACGATCTGGAAGTTGATGTACGGCTCTGTAACCTTGAACGGCTCAGTTGTCAGGTTTCCCTGCGCTATGCTGCTTCCGGGCTCGTGTGTAGTGGCAAAGAATGTGCCATTGTACCCGTTCCACGGGTAGCCGTAGTAGTCGCCATTTGCGTTTGCCTGCGTTATGTTCACCGGCGCATTGCCAAAACCAGTGCCGGTGACATTCCACCCGATGAAGTTGCCGGTTGAGAAGTTGCCGTTGAATATCGCCTGCACCGGGTTCGGGGAGAGACAGCCCGTGGAGTTGCTTGTGTAATTGATTGTCGATATCTGTCCTGCTGTTGTAGGGCCCTTTGGTACTGAAGTAGTCGAGACTGAGGTCGTTGATTTGTGGCTTATAAGCGTGCCAAGCAGCAGGTCTATGGCTATTATCGCTACGACAACTACCACTATCAATATTATATACGTGAATGCGTTGGCTGCCATCGGTCCACAGGTGAATAGATACAACATAGGCATATAAAGGTTATTCGGCATAAGTATGGTGTAAAACAAGATGCCACAGGCGGTGTTACACTGGGAAGCATACCTAGGAAATGGAAAAAGAAGGGAAGAATGCGCTGGAAGTGGGTAAAGAAAAGAAGGAGAAGGATAAAGAGGGCGCAGAAGAGGAGAGTAGGGGAGCTCTGAGTAGAGCCTGCGACATTCGGATACGCAAGGAGATAGCCATGGCAGACTACAAGATAAAGGACATAAAGCTTGCGGAACAGGGAAAGCGTCAGCTGGAATGGGCAGAGATGCACATGCCCACGCTCATGATGGTCAAGAAGGAGCTTGAGGCGTCCAAGCCCCTAAAAGGAGTGAAGATCGCCATGATGCTGCACATAACCAAGGAGACAGGCGTGCTGGTAAGGACCATGCGCTCGGCAGGGGCTGACATATCCCTTGTCGCGGGAAATCCGCTCTCGACGCAGGATGATATAGCCGCGGCGCTGGCTGCCGAAGGAATAAGGGTCTACGCCTGGAAAGGCCAGGACGGAAGCGCATACTACGAGAACATGAAGACTGCGCTGAAGCTTAAGCCTGACATAATCATGGACGACGGCGCTGACATGCACGCGATGGTGCACCAGGATTATCCGGACCTCAAGGTAATCGGAGGCACGGAGGAGACAACTACTGGGATAGTGCGCCTGAAGGCGATGGAAGAGGAGAAGGTGCTCAGGTATCCCGTGATGGCGGTGAACAACGCCTACACGAAATACTTATTCGACAACAGGTACGGCAGCGGCCAGAGCGGGCTTGACGGCATAATACGCGCAACCAACATCATGGTGAGCGGAAAGGTCGGCGTTGTGGCAGGATACGGCTGGGTAGGAAGGGGAATAGCAATGAGGCTCCACGGCCTGGGCGCGCGCATCATAGTGACGGAGGTCAACCCGTTCAAGGCCCTTGAAGCGGTGATGGACGGGTTCGAGGTAAAGAAGATGGACGAAGCTGCACCGGAGGGCGACATATTCGTTACTGCGACAGGGGACATCAACGTTATAACTTACGAGCACATGCTGAAGATGAAGGACGGCGCGATACTTGCAAACATAGGCCACTTCGACGTGGAGATAGACGTCAGGACACTGAAAAAGAAGATCAAGTCAGGGAGGGAGCTCAGGAACCAGCTGAACGAGTATGCATTGCCTGGGGGCAGGAAGATATACCTGCTGTCGGACGGAAGGCTGGTTAACTTGGGTGCGGCTGAAGGGCATCCAAGCGAGGTCATGGACATGAGTTTCGCTAACCAGGCCCTTGCAGCCGTGCACATAGCAAAGAACAAGGGCAAGCTCCAGAACAAGGTGCTCCAGATACCGCTTGAGACTGACGAGAGAATAGCAAGACTCAAGCTGCAGTCTATGGACATCAAGATAGACGAGCTCACGAAGGAGCAGAAGGAGTACATGGGCCAGTGGAGATACGGGACATGATGCGATGCAGGCTTGGGACAAGGTCTACAAGGAAAAGGGCAAGTATTTTCTCGAACCCCACGAGAGCATACCTGGCGTCGCCGAGTTATTTAAGAAAAAAGGAATTAAGCGCGTCCTGGATCTCGGATGCGGCACAGGAAGACATGTTGTATATCTTGCTGGGAAAGGGTTTGATGTATACGGCTTTGATCCGTCAAGGACAGGCATTTCCATAGCAAGTAAATGGCTGCGGAAGGAGAAGTTATCTGCGCACCTTGTCATTCATGACATGAATAAGAAATTCCCGTACAAGGACGGATTCTTCGATGCTGTAATAGCGACATCAACGTTGCACCACAATACCCCGTCAGGCGTGAAAAGAGTCATAGGGGAGGTGGAACGTGTGCTTCGCGAGGGCGGGATACTCTTTTTCACGGTTCCAAGATGGAGACACATACCATCAGGGCCTGGGAAGTGGAAACAGAAGAAGATAGCCCCTCATACCTACCTGCCCCTGGACGGAATGGAGAAAGGATTGCCTCACTTTTACTTTGACAAGAAGAGCATAAATTCATTCTTCCATGATTTCAGGATAGCCAAAATGAAATTTATCAAGACACATTATAACGTGATCGCAGTAAAGAAGACCAGCCGTTGATTACGAATATACTTGAGTATATAAACATGTAATCTGAGAAAAGCATACAAATATTATTGTGCAATGTAATTAAAGCATCTGTACGGATCAAAAGACTTTTAGATATTCGTAACAAAATATAAACATGGCGGAAAAGATGGGACTTGTGCATATCAGAGTCGGTATAACAAATAAGGACAGCGGCACGTTTACCTATTACACTGGACTGGTAGATACTGGGACCACTAGACCTATTCTGCCCTCAAAGATTGCAGAGGAGCTCGGAATAGAAAAGGGACCCACAACGGATGTTATGACTGGGAATGGGCTTGTCACAATGTACGATGGCGTTGCAAATTTTGAAATAGAAGGGATGCAGACTTATTCACAGATATGGATATCCGACCATATGGACAAGGTCATAATAGGGCTTATCGCATTAGAATCAGTCGGTCTGGCTGTGGATTCTAAGAAGGGGACTTTAAAAAAGAAAGAGTTTCTTTTCTACAATATTGCATCAAAGTAGGGTCCTGGTCTGATACCTTCCTCTGGTCTCTATCTCCGCAAGCCTCCTGAAGACGGCTTTTTGGTCTTTGAACTCGCTTGCATAGCCTTTTGCGAACCTCTTGTACATCAAGGGTGATATTGCCCTCTTCATGAGCAGAAGGTCAAGAGCCCTCTCCTCATCCGCCTTGCTGAACTCGGAGAGCCCGAAATCGATAACAGATATTTTGCCATGATCCGAGATTATGTTGGCAGGGGTGAAATCACCGTGGACTATTCCCAGACCGTGCATCCTTGCAAGTATCCTGCCGGATTCCTCGGCCTCGTTTGCCTTGAAATCGAAGTCTTTCATCAAGCGTCCGTCCAATCTCTCCATGAATATTGAGAACTCGCCCAGCGCCATTATCCTTGGGATGGGTATGCCTGCAGAATATAATGTCCTCATTATCTTCGCCTCGTTCTTGGTCCTCCATCTCCTTATTGACCTGTCAAGCTGCGGTACCCTGTACCCTTTTGACTCTCTTGCCTTTACCAGCAGCTCCTTGCCAAATATCTTCTTCGAGTATATCTTCGCTTCCGCGCCTTCGCTTACCATCATGGAAACACCACTGCAGAGTCAACCCTGTACCTCTGCTCTATGTCACACCTTGCCAAGGGCACGGAATAGCCGTTCCTGAGCATCCTTTCCGCCACAAGCGCTATCATTGCTCCGTTGTCGGCGTTGAACTCATTGGCGCAGAATCCGAATCTTGCGCCGTGCTCCCTTGCCATTATGCCAAGCATCTCCCTAAGCCTCACGCTCTGTGCGACGCCACCGCATACGCAGAGCTCGTTGCTGTTGGTAAGCAGAAGCGCCCTCTCCGCTGTCTCGCAGAGCATCGAGAATGCGGTCTCTTCCAGAGAGAAGCAGATGTCTTCCTTGCTGTGCTCCTTTGCGAGTGTAGCTGCCTTGGTCGCCAGTCCTGTGAAGGAGAAGTCCATGCCCTTCACATTGTACGGCAGTTGTACGTACCTGCCGCCTTTTGCGACCTTGTCCACAGTAGAACCCCATGCCGGGTTTAGCTTTATTTCCCTCGCGAACGAGTCGAGCATGTTGCCTATGCCTATGTCGAAAGTCTCGCCGAGGACGCGGTAGTGACGGAAAGGCTTCTCCGAGATCTTGAGTATCTGGGAGTTGCCGCCGCTGACATAGAGCGCCACCGGATCCCTGAGCCCGGAGAAGATCCTAGCCGCTTCTATGTGTCCCACTCCGTGGTTTACAGGCGCGATCTTTACGCGCATGCGCTTCGCAAGCATCTTTGCCGAGAGCTGTCCCACCTGCAGGCACGGACCCATGCCCGGCCCTCTGGTATACCCTACCCCTGTTATGTCTCCCATCCTCAATCCTGCTTTCAGAATAGCCCTCTTTATGACCTGACCTGCATTCCCAACGTGGAACTCAGCGACTTCGTTTGGGATCATGCCGGTTGTGCCTATCCTGTACATCTCCTTCTCGTTGGCCAGTACCTTCCCATTATCGACTATCCCTACTCCGAACGTATGGGCGCTGCTCTCTATCCCTATTACTGCCATAATTCTATAATGAGGAAAAGTTTATTCAATGATTCGCTCAATCGGCTCAAGGCCGTAGGCGAACTCCTTCTTTACCTGGTCGAAGAGAGTGGAGTACTCTTTTTTGTCCTCCTTCCCGGCAAACGTGTAGAAGAGCCACATCGAGAAGGCGTACTCGCTTATTTCAATGGAGATGACCTCTTCGACATCGTCCTCCGTTATCTCCATCCATCCTTTCTCGAAGGCGCACCGTTTCTCGTTTATTATCGCTTCCTTGTCAAACTGTGCGCCGTCGTTGAAGTATTCGTATGTCTTCCATGAATGGCTCGACGACAAAGCTGCAACTAGCGCAGCCTTCTTCCTAAGTATGTTGTCCCCTTGCCCTGCATTCTTGTTCTTGATCGCCTTATGCAGGTCGGAAATGAACAGACTATATCTGTTCAGTACGGTTCTCCCAGACAATCCACGCGCCCCAACGGACTATGTCCTAGTAATATATAAGTAGTAATAAAAAGCTTTACTGCATCCGCTTGTAGCTACTTGTACGCCAAATTCGTACTGAAATCGCGAAAATAT
>JASHTL010000069.1 GCA_030040595.1 Microcaldota archaeon | reverse complement strand
TGATCTTAAACGTCGGATTGGCAATGGGGTACTTCTGGAAGCTGGATGCTATTATCACTACCGAGGAGCCCAGGCTGTTGCTGCCCAATATTGCGTCTTCGCACGTTGCGCCGGAGTTGAACGTGCAGCCTGTAGGCACAGCGGATGGTATCGAAACGGCATAAGCAAAGAGCAGGATCAGGGCGATGGCAATTATGGCAAGCGCCCACCCGTATGTGGACAGGTATTCCATAGCAGACTGCGCCCTCATGCTGCCGGTTCCCTCTAGGATGCCCCTGCCACGGTTTCTATGTAGGGATCGTATTCGCATGCCTTCTCCTTAGCTGTTCGCCTGGCTCGTGCTAACAACGACAACAAAACATATAAACCCTCACTCATGGCACGGCGGTCATGTTCCATGTTCATGATACTGCATATACAATATCGCTGGAGGCTTTTCTGCAGCGCATCTCAGGCTCCAGCCTGCGGCCTGCCCTGCTGGTAGAGGCTTGTGAGCTTCTCGCCAAGCTGCTTCTCCCGTGCCTTCAGGTCATTGTACTGCTTCGTAGCTGACTTTACCCTCACTTCCGTGAGCTCAGTCCTTTCCTTTATCTCCGCGAGCGCCTTCTCCTTGCTCGTCTCGACTATGACGCCTCCAACGGTGATATAGACCTTGCCCGCGGCCTTCTCTATCTCGGCCTGCGCGCGGTCCAGGTCTGCCTTTGCTCCCTGCAGCTGGTCCAGCTGCAGAGCTGAGTTCCTCAGCTGCTCCTGCACAGTCTGGTAGTCCCTCACCGCCTTCTCTATCTCCTGCTCCGGAGGAGCAGCAGAGCCTGATGCTGACATTGTATCATTCTATTCGTTATGCGCAAATGGTTAATAATCCTTGTTGCGCATACTATTACAATTGCCTTGCCTATATATAACCAGCTACGTGTTTCCATGGACCTCAACGAATCGGAGCTCATAGAGAAGGAGATAACGCTGCGCAACATGCGCCTGACAAGCGAGGTAATGGAGACGCGGCGCTCATCCATACGCTGGCTTGCGCTCTCGCTTGGAGTGCTGAACCCGGGCGAGTCCAGGCTGAGCTCGCTTGCCGTGCTTGACGCGCTGGTCCATTTCCAGTTCATCAAGAATGTGGATCCCGATGTAAGGTCCATGACCGATTACATAAACGCGAACTGGGAGCAGATAAACGAGAAAACACTTAGATACCACCTCCTGCGCATGAAGAAGATGGGTCTTGTCGGCAACGAGCAGGGCAAGTTCTATTTCACAAGGCCGAGCGTCGGCGGCAGGTACGACGCAGCGGCGTGGTCATCGAGCATCTTCGACTCGGACTGCAGGGAGATCTCAAGGAAGATAGGAGATGTCATAAAGAACATAAAGGAGAAGGACCGGACGAGATGAGCTGTTAATATGAAGCGGGAAATTTATCTTTGGATCATACTTGTGGCCGTGGTTCTTGTGGCCGCGTTATATTACAGGTATTACTACTCGTCGGCGATCAGCCTGAAGGTGGGGGTTGAGAGGTACGGCGGATTGCAGGCCCAGGTCATTTATCCCGAACAGGAGCTCTTCTTCAACATCACGGTCAACAATACCGGCTCTACGGCCATAGACCAGATGGGTGTGGACCTGCTGGTGAACGGTAACATAACATATGTGTACGACGTTACAGTGCCTGCGGGAAAGGTGGGGCACGCAGAGGCGAACTACACTCCGCCTGCAGGCGGGGATTACAACATAACCGTGGTGGCTGATCCGGGCAAGGTCTATAACATACCTGACCGCAGCACAGCAAGGGCATCCGTAATGGTTCCGGTGACAGCTCTCCAGAACCCTGTCGCATACGTATCTCTCCCGTCAAATAACGCAACCGTAGTGTACACCGAAAACCTGGACTCGCTAGGTTTCATCTGGTACTCTGCTCTCAGTTCAGAGTATGGACTCAACAGGTTCAATCTTACAGGATTGCCGGGGCTTGCGCAGTTCGGAACGGCTCTTGATTACATAGGCAGCTATACGGAGAACATAAGTGCTGCTCATGCGGTATACAAGAACGGCAGCGTTGTCTATTCCATTTGGATGAATCCCGGAGAGTACAGGGACATCTTGCCTGTAAACATAGTAGGAGTGGCAGCGGAAGGGCTCAACATGAGCGTGACAAACCGCACTGAGGACGGCAGGAACGTCACATTCGTAGGCTTGGCAGACAACGATTCCCTGTGCAGCTGGAATTCAGGAGGCTGGATAAAGATGATAGCGTCTTCAGGCAATGAGTCGTGCCTGGGCCTTGTCGGCGATAACTCGACGGGGCTGGAGCCGAAGGCCATTGCAGGTGTCAAGCTCGTGCCTCCGCTCATCTCCGGATTCGTCGTAGCAAACGATACGTTGGCATCAGGAAACGTTGAGAGCGAGAGCTATTCAGCCGTATTCAGCAACACCATAGACTTCGCGAGCGTCACGGTCAACGCAGGCACAAACGATACCTGCGAAGGCCAGATAAGCAGCGTGGACAACGCCACGTATTGCAGCTCTTTCGTCTTTCCCATCAACGGCTCAGAGTCCGCGCCCTATCTCATAAGGACGAGGGCGGAGATCGGAGCGTACAACATCACCGCGCTGTGGCGCACCAATGAATCAGACATACCGGGACTCATACCAGAGGCGATCGCGGTGCTGCAGGGATACAACGCGATAGGCACGTCGGCAGCGTTTGTAAATGGCATACCTCCGCAGTGCACCATTCCTGGATTCGGATGCGAGAATGCGACTTTCACCAACGGAACCGTGTCTATGAGGATACTCAACTACAACACCACCTCGGTCACCCTGGATAGCCTGGGGTGCGTCTTCCTTGGAGCGACATACCCTGTCAAGCTAAACATAACGCTGCCGGGCCTGGGGATAGGCGAGGTAAACACCACATGCTATGACGAAGGCCAGGTTGCGACAAGCCTGCCAACAGGGCTTGCCTTCACGCTCAGGCTAAACTACACTTCCGCCAACATAGTCCACAGCGTAAACGGCAGCATATACGTCGCGGGCTAGGCCCGCGTTAGGTGATGGGGATTCCCAGCCCATACGAAATATTCCTTAGGTCGTTCGGTACTTTCACAGAGATACAGCAGCTCTCGCTCAGCGCCGTGGGGTCCGGCAAGAACTGCCTGATAATAGCACCCACGGGCAGCGGCAAGACCGAGGCTGCGCTGATCCCTGTGCTTAACAAGATATACAACAGCGGGAAAGGCGCAGGCATACAGGCACTGTACATAACCCCGCTCAGGGCGCTAAACAGGGATCTGCTGAGACGGCTGGAAGGCGTTTGCCGCGAGTCCGGCATAAATATCAACGTTAGGCATGGAGACACGACCCAGATGGAGAGGAAGAAGCAGGCTGAGAGCCCTCCCTCGCTCCTTATAACGACACCAGAGAGCCTGCAGAACCTCTTCCTCTCCGGCAGGATCAGGAAGGCGCTGGAGAACGTCAGGTATGTGATCGTCGACGAGATACACGAGCTTTACTATAACAAGCGCGGCGCGCAGCTGGCAGTCGGCCTGGAAAGGCTGAGGAACCTCTCGGGTGAATTCCAACGGATCGGAATAAGCGCCACTGTTGGCAATTCCGCCGAGGTTGCAAGGTTTCTTTTCAGCGATAGGGGCCATCAGGTAGTGAGGTCCCAGTCGGCGAAGCAGTTTGAGTTCAGCATAGAGATGCCAGTCTCTCCGGCATCGGAGAACAAGAAGTTTGCCGATACATTCGGCCTTGACGCCCAGTCACTAGCGAGGATAGAGAGGGTCTCGCAATCGATCAGTGAATCGGCAGCTACAATCGTGTTTGCGAACACGCGCCAGGTTGCAGAGTCACTGGGCAGCAAGCTCCTCTACCTTGATAGAGAAGCCCCGTTTGGCGGAATAGGCGTGCACCACAGCTCCCTTGACAGGGAAGAGCGCGTCAGGGTTGAGAACCTTTTCAAGGACGGCAAGATCAAGGGCATAGTGGCGACAAGCTCGCTTGAGCTCGGCATAGACGTCGGCAGGGTGGACCTGGTACTGCAGTACGGATCCCCAAAGCAGGCGATAAGACTGATTCAGAGGGTCGGCAGGGCGGGCCATGCTGAAAGAAGGACGGCAAGGGGCAGGATCCTGGTGGCAGAGATGATGGATGCCGTTGAGTCGGAGGTGATATGCGCAAACGTGCTAAGAGGGGAGTTGGAGGCGCACATGATGGAGAGCGGGGCCCTTGACGTTGCGGTCAACCAGATATGTGCGATGGTACTGGAGCACAAGAAAATAGAAGCGCGGAAAGCTTACGGCATCATGCATTCGGCAGCACCGTACAGTGAGATGGACTATGCCCTTTTCGAGAGGCTTCTAGCGTTTGCAAATGAATTGAGGCTGGTGCGCTACTCAGATGGAATTGTCAGCATGGGCAGCAGGAGCATGAACTACTTCTTCGGCAACATAAGCGTGATACCTGACAGCATAAAGTTCACCGTGAAGAACGTGGTAAACAACAAGGTCGTGTCATCTCTTGACGAGAACTTCGTGTATAACTATCTCGACCCCGGTTCTTCATTCATAAGCAAGGGAGTGCCATGGCGCGTCGTGAGCGTGGAGGAGGGAACCATATTTGTGGAGCCAAGCTCTGACATAGAGGCGGCTGTGCCGGACTGGGAGGGCGAGGACATACCGGTCTCGCAGTCCGTGGCATCGGCGGTTTTCTCGCGCCTGGGAGAGAAAACGCTCCGAGTTTCGGGAACAATGAATTCGGAGACCCACGCCAAGGTTGCCGACTTCGTCTCCAGGCAGAGAGGCCATTTCATTCCCTCCAACGAGACAATATTCGTGGAGGAGCTGGAGAGCTATGCCGTAATATACGTGGCGCTTGGGAAACTGGCCAACGAGTTCCTTTCACGGGCCATAGGGACCGTCCTTGCGCAGGGCTATCCCGGCTCACTGATACGCGCAACACCATATGCGATTGTTGTCGAATATGGCGACTCAGGCAGAAAGCCTGACATTGCTAAAATATTTGCCCTGCTTTGCGAGGGACTCTCGCAGGAAAGGATACGCAACATAGCCGCAGGGTCAGACCTGTTCAGGTACAAATTCGTGCAGGTGGCAAAGCTCTTTGGCATAGTGGACAAGAAGGCTGCGCTTACAAAGTCGGCATCATCAAGGCTGATTGACTTCTACAGGGGAACTGCAGTGTTTGATGAGACGCTGAGGGACATATACAGGAACAATTTCGACGTGGGTGTTGTAAATACATTCCTCAGGGATCTCAAAAGCGGCAGGTCGAGAGTGGAGACTGCCAGGTCTGTGGGGTCGCCGCTTTCCCAGGAAATACTCAGATCGGCATACCATTACAAGGAACTGCTAATGCCGAACCTGCCTACGGACAGGGATCTAGCCGCGTTCAAATCTTCGATGGAATGCAAGGAAATAAGATTGCTGTGCACCTTCTGCGGGTTTGTCTCCAACGAGAGGATAAGCCTGGATTCTGATGAGAAGTACCTGTGCCATTCGTGCAGGAGCCCCATGCTCGCGATGTACAAGCAGGAGTATGACGAGGCCTTGTCTAAGAAGATCAATGGAAAGCGGATGGGCAGCAGGGATGTCTCATCTTATGAAGAGGCGATTAAGGAAGCGGGGATGATAAGCGCGTATGGAAACCGTGCCGTAATAGCACTTGAAACGTATGGCGTTGGCATATCGACTGCTGCGCGCGTGCTGAAGTACATGAGACGGGATTTCAGGTGGTTCTTTGCTGACCTGCTAGAGGCGCAGAAGACTTTCGTGCGTACGAAACGTTACTGGAAGAGGGGGTGATGCCGCGCTGCCTGTTAAAGCTGGCCTTCTCCTTCTCGATCTCGTATTTCAGGCAGTCCACCATGTCGTCATATCTGCCTTGGGGCATTCCTCTTTCCAAAAGTATGTCTAGAGCCACCCACCTTTGTGCTACCAGGTGCAGAGGACCGCGCGATACTGGGGAGCCTGCAACAAACATGTCACGTATAAATTCCTCTTTCTTCTGCAGTTGGAGGTAAGGCAATCCTTGGTCTATCACCTTTCGTGTCTCAGCAATTATTGTTGCCATCAGTTGTTGTTTCTCACGAAGAAAATCAAGAGCCTTCCCCACTTCGGCATCGTATTCGTCTTGGCTAACAACCTTCTCTCTTCCATTTCCGTCGCTTTTAAGCAGGACGTCAAGTGCCGCCCATCTCCTTATAAGGCCGGTGACTTCTTTTGTCAATGGGAGATTCGGGAAGAGGTTCAATACCTCTTCGGTTTTCCTTTCTACTCTCAAATGCAATCTTGCGATTTCGATCAGCGACACTGGTCTGAGGGTCTGTTCGATTTCCCGATTTATGTAGGCCGTCCTTCCAATATGCTGGGCTGTCCTAGGAATTGTATCACCTGACAAAACAAGATATTTTGTAATTTTTCCGTTTAATAAACATTCCCTATTGGCTACACTGCCGCAGGCGAGTTGCCTGTGCCGTTTGCTTGCGCGTTTGGTTCCTCGGATTTTATGACCCGAGCGTCGACTACCTTGGCGCCCTCCTCTAGTTTCATGAGCCTGACTCCGCTTGCTGCCCTGCCGGTTATTCTTATCGACTCTATCGGTATGGTTATGCTTATGCCTTTCGAGTTGATCAGCATGAGCTGCTGTTCCCCGCTGACGAAAAGGGCCTTTGAAACAGGGCCCGTCTTCTCGTTTGTCTTTATGTTTATAACGCCGCTCCCTCCTCTCGCCTGCGTTCTGTATTTTGATATGTCGGTGAGTTTTCCGTAGCCTTTCTCCGTGACGGTCAATATGGATCCGGAATCCGTGGCAGAGATTATGTTCCTTGCAACGTCGTTGCCCTTTAGCCGTATTCCGCGGACCCCTGCGGCAGTCCTGCCTATCTGCCTGAGCTCCTCCTCCTCGAACTTTATCGACTTGCCGAATTTTGTGAGGATCGTCAGGTACTTGTCAGTGTGATATATTATGACATCCGATATCTCGTCGCCCTCCCTCAGGTTTATCGCACGAACACCATTGGACCTTGGTTTCGAAAAGAGCACCGCATCTGTCTTCTTCACTACTCCCTTAGCGGTAAGGAATGCTATGTTGGATCTCTCTATGTTCTTTATGTCGAGCATGACAACTATCTTCTCCTGGTTGATGTTGAGCAGGTTCACTATCGCCTTTCCTGCGCCGTACCTGCTTCCCTCGGGTATGTTGTAGGCCTTGATCCAGTATGCCCTGCCGGCATTTGAGATGCAGAGAAGGTAGTCCTTGTTGTTGCATGTGAGTATCTCCTTTACGTAATCTCCTTCGGTGAGGTTTATCGCTATGACTCCTCGGCCTCCCCTCCCCTGCTCCTTGAAGCTGGTTATGCTCTGCCTCTTGACATACCCCTTATTTGTCATTATCACTGTAACGCGCTCGTTGCTTATCATGTCCTCATCGGTGATGTCCAGGGGTTCGTCTATGTTCAGTATCTCGGTCTTCCTCGGCTTCCCAAACTGTTTTTTAATGTCAAGGGTCTCTTCCCTTATTATCTGGTCCACCCTCTCCGGCTGTTCCGTTATGGCCTTGAAGTACGAGACCCTGTTCAGCAAGTCAGACTTCTCCTTGTTAAGCGAATCGTTCTCCAGATGAGTGAGCCTGCTAAGCTTCATGTCGAGTATCGCATTGGCCTGCTTCTCGGAAAGGCTGTAGTCGGACATGAGCTTTGTCCTTGCCTGGCCTACTTCGCCACTCTGCTTTATGTCCTTGATGATATCGTCTATCCTGTCTATGGCGAGCAGCAGACCCTCGACTATGTGAAGCCTGTCTGCTGCAACGGCAAGCTCGTACTTGCTCCTTTTCAGGACGATCTCCCTTCTGTAGTCTATAAAGGTTTGGACCATGGTGAGGAGATTCATGCTCTTGAGGCTCTTCCCCACCACTGCCAGGTTTATTATCGGAAACGTGACTTCCATCTGGGTGTGCTTGTATAACATATTCAGCACCTGTTCAGGGTTTGCGTCTTCCTTAAGATCTATGGTTATCCGAATGCCGCTCTTGTCGCTCTCGTCACGAAGGTCCTTTATGCCAACTATCCTCTTGTCTCGCACGAGCTCGGCTATGGTCTGTATCATAACGGCTTTGTTGACATTGTACGGGATCTCGTTGACTATTATCTTTCTTTTCTTTTCGTCTATCTCAGCTTTTGACCGCACCGTAGTCTGGCCGCGGCCGTGTCTGTATCCCGCGTAAGCATTCTGCGACATTATGGCTATCCCGCCGGTAGGGAAATCAGGCCCCTTTACTATTCCGAGTACGTCTTCCACTGTTGCCTCTTTGTGACCTAGCACGTGTACTATTGCATCGCACACCTCGTTCAGGTTGTGCGGCGGTATGCTTGTTGCCACTCCCACAGCTATCCCAGACGCGCCGTTGATCAGGAGATTCGGGGCTTTCGCAGGAAGAGTCACAGGTTCGGTCTCGGTGTTATCGAAATTAGGCGTGAAGTCTACAGTCTCCTTGTCCAAATCGTTCAGTATTTCTTCCGCAAGTTTTGTCAGTCGGACTTCTGTGTATCGCTGCGCAGCGGGAGGATCGCCGTCGACAGATCCCATGTTCCCCTGGCCCTCCACAAGCCTGTGGTGCATTGAGAAATCCTGTGCCATCCTGACAAGGGCATCATATACTGCCAGGTCTCCGTGCGGGTGATATTTTCCGATGCAATTATGAGAAATCATCCCATTTGCGATAAACTCGTGCTTGTTAGACACTTGAATATCGTAGGTTATTTCTTCGCCTGCATCAACTATGTCAATTACTTTAGAAAACAAAATGTTAGAATCAGCTATAAGATCGATAATATCAACGAGTGGTGAGTCCATTCGGAACAGTTTTTCTCGCACTCCCCATGAGATTATCTGTGACATATGAAGTGAATTTTGGTAGAGATCTGCGCTGTATCTTATTTTTGATCCGGTTTCATATCTTATCCCAGCCCTGAATTTATGTCCGTTTGAATCCAGATACCAGCCTCCGCCAATATGTTTTTGGCTCAGTTCTCTGAAAACATGCTCGCTTGCCCAAGGTATTATATCGCTGTCGGACTGCAATAAACGAACAGGACCTAGCAGTCTCTTCATCCTGGTATTTTTCATTTCATCGAAAAGTTCAAGCGTATTTGCAAGTTTTATCGCTGATGCCCCTCCAAATTCAATGCTGTAGGAATCATGAGTCGTTACCTTCCGCCCTAATATGTATGCAGTCTGGCCGTCACGTTCTGACTTATACTTTTTCCCTTGTATACCTAGTTGTTGGAAGAGCACTATCGCCTGATTTGCAAGTTTTTTTGATACAGTGGCATACTCTATAATGTTTCTGTTGTTGTGTATGTGCCCATCACCATCAATAAGGCCGCTCGCAAAAGCAAAAATTATGTACTTAGGGCTTCTGAATATTTGCTCTGGTATCTGCTTGTTATGAGCTACAGCACGAGATAGGTTAAAGGTGTTTATGAAGAATTTGCTTATCGCTTGATTACTGACTCTTATTTGATATATTACTTTTGATGTTTTAATTTCACCTTTGGATGTCACATACTTCTGTGACTTTTCTTCAATTTTAGCTTCATAATTAAATTCTTTTTGGAGGCACTCTACGATTTTATTTATTATTCCTTTGCTATCCGAGCAGAAACCGATCCTGTGATACTTATGTCTCTCGTTATCATTTATTACAAAACCGTCCGATACAATTTGGCCTAATAGATAGGCAATATTTTTATTCAGTCGTCTTCCTTCGGGCAGCTTTACTTCTTTTTTGATTATAGGGTATGCTGCTTTTGTGATTACGTAGTCACCGAGTTGGATGTCTTTCGCTTCTTTCCACGCAAATTTCCATTCTGGAGTTATTATCTTTAATTTTTGTGATCTAGTGACTATGTTCTCTGTGCCATTATTTAGTTGCACTTTGATAAGTTTTCTCTTAGGCATTGTGTAAAGTTCCGTTACCTTAGATCTGCTGTTTTGTGTATAGACGGTATCGCCTATTCTGATATTTTGTATGGGGATTAAACCGCGCGTAGTGGAAACCAAGGTATCTTTTGCAAAACACTCTCCAACTATTCTTGCGCTTTTCTTAGTTGGCAGGTTGTGGAAATTCTTGAGATTGTACATTGCGTATAGTATCCTCCTCTGCACAGGCTTCAGCCCGTCCCTTGCATCCGGTATGGCCCTGCCTATGATTACGCTCATCGCATAGTCGATGTAGCTTGTCTGCAGCTCGTCGTCCAATGGTGAGTTCTTTGGTTCTCTCAAATCATCACTTATATGTCAAGCACCCTGACTTCCTCGGCGTGCTCCTGCAGGAACTTCCTTCTGGTGGGAACATCCACACCCATGAGAATGGTGAAGAGCTGGTCTGTCCTCATCGCATCTGCAATGGTTACCTTCTTCAGCATCCTTGTCTCAGGGTTCATGGTAGTTTCCCAGAGCTGCTCCGGGTTCATTTCTCCCAGTCCCTTGTACCTCTGAAGGTCGTATTTGTCTCCCAGTGTTTTTCTCCTCTCTGTAAGTTCGTCCTCGCTGTAGCAGTAGTAGACATCCTTGCCCTTGGTTATTTTGTAAAGGGGAGGCTGCGCTATGTATACGTTTCCTGCCTCGATTATCTTCTTCATGTATCTGTAGAAAAATGTGAGCAGTAGTGTCCGGATGTGTGCGCCGTCCACGTCGGCGTCGCTCATCAGTATTATTTTCTTGTACCGCAGGTTCTCCGGGTTGAAGGACTCGTTTATTCCTGCGCCGAACGCTGTTATCATCGCTTTTATCTCGGCGTTGTCGAATACCCTTTCGTAGTTCGCCTTCTCCACGTTGAGTATCTTCCCCCTTAATGGGAGTATTGCCTGTATGTTCTTGTCCCTGCCGCTCTTGCTCGATCCTCCTGCGCTCTCTCCCTCAACAATGAAGATCTCTGTTTTCTCAGGGTCATCGTATATGCAATCTGCGAGTTTGCCGGGAAGAACAGAGCTGTCGAATATGCTCTTCTTTCGTGCGAGCTCCCTCGCCTTTCTTGAGCTTTCCCTGGCGTTGGCGGCCATGAACGCCTTTTCCACTATCGCCTTGGCGTCTTGGGGGTGCTCCTCCATGTACTTTGACATGTTCGAGTAGACATCTGTCTCCATTATGTTCTTCACGCGCGTGTTTCCAAGCTTCTCCTTTGTCTGGCCCTCGAACTCGGGATTCTGCATCAGCACGCTAACTACCACCGCAAGCCCCTCCCTCACGTCATCGCCGGTTATCTTTATGTCGGTCTTCACGGCTTTGTTCTTTGATATGTAGTTAAGGATGGCCCTGGTTAGCCCGGAGTGGAATCCTATGACATGCGTGCCTCCTTCCGGCGTCCTTATGTTATTTACGAATGCTTCGATGCGCTCGTCATATGTGTTGTTGTACTGGAGCGCGTATTCTATGACTATGTCGTCTTCCTGCTGCTTCGAGTGGATTATGCTTGTGAGCGTGCCTTTCTCGGAGTTTATGAACCTTACAAAATCGAGTATTCCTTCTTTAGAGTTGTATGTCTGCTCCTCCTTCGGCTCGAATCTTTCGTCGGTCAATGTTATGAGTATGTTAGGATTTAGGAAGCTTGTGTACCTCAACCTGTCTTTCAGCAGTGCGGAATCGAATGTGGTTGATGGAAAGATCTCGCGGTCTGGCTTGAATCTTATGATTGTGCCTGTTTCTGTAGTGTCTCCTGTTTGAGACAGCTCCGATGTTGGTGCTCCCTTGCTGAACGTCTGTCTGTACGTATGGCCGTCCTTTTTCACTATAACCTCAGTGTACTCGGAGAGCGCATTTACCACTGTGAGTCCGACGCCGTGGAGGCCCCCGGAAACCTTGTATGCGTCTCCTGTGAACTTTCCTCCTTTGTGGAGTGTGGTCATTATCACCTCCAGAGCGCTCTTGTTGTACTTTGGCATTATGTCAACGGGTATTCCCCTTCCATCATCAGAGACTTCGGCCATGTTTATGCCATTGTCTATGTAGAGCCTGACGCGTATGTTCTTGGCGTATCCCGCAAGCGTCTCGTCCACGGAGTTGTCAATTACCTCATACAGCAGATGCAGCACTCCGGACGTGCCTGTGGAACCTATGTACATTGCCGGCCTTTTCCGTATGCCCTGCGGACCCTCGAGAACCACAATTTTAGAGGCATTATATTCTTCGTCTCCGGCGGGCATTGTATCAGCTAGATCTGTCAAAAGATTAGACAAATATTCTTAGCATTTGAAAGAATATAAAGCTTCTTTTTGCGCAGAATTATAGACATAAAATTGGCACGTGCGCCGTGCCTTTTAAAAGTAGCGCTCCAATTATACAATATGCCTGAATCTGCCAAAAATGTGATAATAATAGGTGCTGCTGGAAGGGACTTCCACAACTTCAATGTACTTTTCAGGAGCAACGACGCCTATAATGTGGTTGCTTTTACTGCAAACCAGATACCCTTCATTTCAGGAAGACCGTACCCGAAGGAATTGAGCGGCAAACTATATCCGCACGGAATCAAGATATATGATGAATCGGAGCTGCCAGATTTGATCAACGAGTTGAAGGCAGACATATGCGTAATGGCATACAGCGATCTCAGATACCAGGATGTGATGGAGAAGGCAAGCCTGGTAAATGCAAACGGGGCCGACTTCTGGCTTGTTTCCCCGGAGCATACAATGCTTAAATCGTCCAAGCCAGTTGTATCGGTGTGCGGGGTAAGGACAGGAGTTGGCAAGAGCCAGACCTCAAGATATGTTGCACTGGCGCTCAGGAAGCTGGGGTTGAAGGTGGTGGTTGTAAGGCACCCGATGCCGTATGGCATATTGAAAGACGAGGTTGTTGAGAGGTTTTCCTCGCTCAAGGACCTTGACAAGTACAAGACAACGGTGGAGGAGCGGGAGGACTACGAACCGCACATAAAGAACGGGTTCGTTGTATATGCAGGCGTTGACTATGAGAAGATACTTCGGAAGGCGGAGGCAGAAGCAGACGTGGTTCTGTGGGACGGAGGGAATAATGATACGGGATTCTTCAAGGCAGATCTCAATATAGCAGTAGCGGATCCGTTAAGGGCAGGCAATGAACTTACTTATTATCCTGGAGAAACAGTGGCCCGCATGGCAGACATACTGATAATAAACAAGGTAAACAGCGCGAAGAAGGAGGATGTGCAGCGTGTGGTCAACGACCTTGAGGAGGTAAACCCGAAGGCAAAGATAGTATATGCCGATTCAGTGGTTGGAGTCGACAATCCAAACGGGATTAAAGGGAAGAGCGTCCTGATTGTAGAGGACGGGCCGACCATAACCCACGGAGGCATGCTCTTCGGCGCAGGTTCGGTTGCAGCGAAGGAATTCGGAGCTGGAAGAGTAGTCAGCGCCAAGAAATATGCGGTAGGCACGCTCAAGGACATCTTTGAGAAATACGGGCATCTTGACAAGGAGCTTCCTGCTGTGGGCTACAGCCCGAAGCAGGTCAGGGACCTGGAGGCAACAATCGACGCTGCGGAATGCGATGTTGTGATATCCGCAACTCCAACAGACCTGAGGCACATAATCAATGCCAATAAGCCAATTGTGCAGGTTTCCTATGAGCTTAAACCGAAGGGCAGATACCTTGGAGAGGCCCTTGCTGCGTTTGCTGAAAAGGCAAAGAAAGGTTAGGCCCTCAGCCCGTATACCTTCCCAAACCGGATCGGCTGGCCGCCGATGCCTTCCTGGAGTGCCAAGGTCGATGATACAACAGCTACGCCGTTCTCCAAAGTCTGTCTGTAGAGCGTGTAGTATTCCCTCCTGGATGCGCTATGGAAGAGATTCCAATAGTGTATGTTTGTTGAGTGGGAGCCGTCAGGATAGACCCTTCTGTTCATGATTATCTGGTTGCTGCCAAGGCTGTATCCGTTCTCTCCGTTGCCCTTGTAAGGTACGCCGGATCCGTTTGTGGCTATGGCAATAGTAGACCATGGCGTTTCGATTATCACTGGTAGGGTGACGCCAAGTTTGAATCTTCTAAGAAAAGCGTCCTTCTTTTGTGCATGGAATATCGCAAAGATCTCTCCGTGCATCCCAGTCAGATCTGGAAGTTGTAGGCTACTCTCGAATACGGGCTGTGTTGTCTTTGCAGCAGCCCAGAATCTTTCCGATGGCACAGATATAGCGAACCCTCCGCCGTCAAGGTGGCGCGGATCCTTTGCGCCGATTCTTTCCAGTGTTGTGTCATGCGCCGCCGACCTTTTCAGGGCGCTGAATATTCTCTCTACCTCCTTTGGGTTTGTGCCGCGGTACGCTGCTATCCTGCACATAATTCTACCTACACATTGAGATTGTCAGCCTATGCTTTACTGTCTCTCCTTAATTTACGCCATTCATTAAGGTCGGATACGTATCTTGCTCCGAAGAAGACAGTAAAGGCAGATATAAGAGGCACTGGCAGATGGGAATCTAATACGTGGCCGTCGTTGGCCAGGAGGAAACTGTTAAGCGCAGTAAGTCCTCCGTGAACGGTCATTCTCATCTTGTTTGTTATGTTTTGGGTAAAATTATTGGTGAAAACCATGCCTAATCCATACCCGCCTGCTGCGGCAGCCCCGGCAAATGCCAGAAGCATGTCGTGCTCATTTCCAGGTACGCCACTTCTGTAGGCTTCTATAAGCGCGAAGTTGGTGGTAGCCGTTGCTACGGCAGCCCCTACTCCAGTGCCTATTGTGCCTGGTAGCCGGGTTGTCTCTCCCCCTGCAGATCCGTTCCCTCTGGTCCTTAATATTGCCATCGCCTTCATAGCAATATTCGTTTCTTCTTATTTAAAGATTGACTCGGTTTTTGAAAGCTCCTGCACAGTGACTATAATATTAATAAGCTGGGCTTACAAATAATTCTTGCTTCTCCTGGGTCCGTAACTCAGTTTGGTCAGAGTGGCTGGCTCTTAACCAGCAAGTCGAGGGTTCAAATCCCCCCGGGCCCACCTTCATGTTATTGTACCTCAGACGCTGGTAGGCCGTATACCTCTTTTGGGCTTTACAAATTAACAAATATATGTGATAATGTTGTTTGCAAAACACAGATATATATAGTAGTTATGCATATTATATGATTGAGCAGCTGGCGACCCAGCATGCATGTGTGTTTATAAAATAAATGCACGATTTTATGTGTCGGCGATCGGATGCAGAAAAAGAATAGGTCTTCTAAAGGTAACAAAAAGTCTAGTTTGAAGAGACGCAGTGCGAGCGCAAGCCCTAAACGCAGAACTAACCGTGCTCGCCACGAGGCTCGCAAAGTAGACAAGACGCTTAAAAGGACAAAGGTGAGCGCCGCTGCCATTAGGAAGACAGCGTCAGTCACAAAAAAAGTGGCTCCGGAAGCTGAAGCGGCACATGAGCGCGAAGCGGACAGGATCAAGGAGGTAGATGCGATAATATCAGGAGGCGTCTTCTCTGAATTCGTGGTCAAGAATGTAGGAAAGCAAGGTGCGGAGATGATGAAGGCCCTAAACGGCGCGCCTCATACTGACGACAGACTTGCCGCCAGGATGAACACAAAGGTAAACGAGGTAAGGAGGATGTTGAACGTGCTAAACGGATACGGAATAACCAAATATGACATAAACAAGGACGGGAAGGGTTGGCTCACGTTCAGGTGGTATCTGGACCGCGACAAGCTCTCCGCTTTCAACACCGCTTTGTTGGAGAAGCAGAACGGCCAGAAGGTAAGCCTTCAGGAGAACTGTAATGATTTCTTCTATTGCACGTCATGCTACGATAACCAGAAACTCATCCTTCCATTTGATTCGGCATACGAGCTGAACTTCAAATGTGAGGGCTGCGGCAAGATATTTGGTGTGTTGAACAAGGAACAGGCCAACGCTATGTTCTCTTCAGAAAAAACAATCTGATTTGATTCCGAATCCTGTGTCATTCTGGAAGGTTTATATAAACCAGAAGATAAACAAGGTAACAAACACAGCGGGGTAGGGTAGCATGGAGTGCCCGCCGGGCTCATAACCCGGAGATCGATGGTTCAAATCCATCTCCCGCTATAACCCCACAGTTCCACTATTCGTGTTTTTGTTGTATATTATATATATTATCTATGCTATTTATTATCTATAAAGAAGAAGGAACCTTGTTCTTGAAAAGCGGAATTCAGGAGTATCTGTGGTTTTATGGAAACAGAAGTACAAACGGAGGTTATTTTTTTAAAACTAGCAGAGGAGAAAAAAACAGGAGAGCTCCTCCCACTGCCCAAAAACTTCTATGTTATGTTTGAAGAATCTATAGGAAAAGTTCAAAAGGAGGGCAGCCAGGCAGAACTCCAGAACAAAGTAACAGCGCTAAACACCTTAAAATCAAAAAGAACCCAAAAGATACTTGTATACGTTGCGTATGGAAAACCAATACCAAACCCGCTACCTTATGAAGAAGAAGAGCTGTACACGCAAATACTCAGAATAATAAACAAGGAGCAACCAATATCAAAACCGGCAAAAATAAAGATACTTATAAATATACCGGAAGTCATAACAACTAATGGCAACAAGATAGGGCCGTACAAGGAAGGAGAAATTGTACAAGTGGAGCTTCCGGCCGACGCGGAGTTCATAATAAACAACAGGATAGGAGAGATAGTAAGTTAGTGATTCTTATGAAGATAGAAAAAGAGATACAGACGTATTGCAGGTTCTGCAACAAACACACAAAACACAGTGTCAAAATATACGCCAAGAAACAGACGTCCGGATTGAGCATAGGCACAAGGCGGCACAATCGCGCAATAAGGGGGTATGTGGGCAGCGTAGAGCCAAAGATCCACCCGAAGAAGCTGGGGAAGAAACAGAAGATCATGCTCCAATGCGCAGACTGCAAGAAGGTAACCGACAGGGTTCTTGGTCTCAGAACCAAAAAGAAGATAGAGATAAAGCGCTGATTTGAATGATACTACCCAAGGAGCTCCCGGACACCGGAGAGCTTGTAATAGTCAAGGTAAACAAGATAATGCCTCACGGCGCGTACTGCACCCTGCAGGAGTATAACATCGACGCGTACCTGCCGATATCTGAAATAGCCTCAGGATGGATAAAGAACATACACGAGTTCATCAAGGAAGGCCAGAAGGACGTTGCCAAGGTCATATTCGTAGACAGGACCAAGCGCGCCATAGACATATCTTTCAAGAAAGCCACATCTGGGGAGAGAAAGAACAAGATAACAGAGTACAACCTGGAGAAGCGCGCAGAGGGGATGTTTGAAAAGGCACTGGCAAGCTCGAAGACCGAACAGAGGAAGGCAGAGATAATCAGGGAAGTGGCACAAAAGGAGCACACATACAACGACCTGGTGAATGACATATTCGAGAACAAGGATCCGCTCTCAGGCATGAAAGAGAAAGAGTTCAAGCAGGCGCTCTACGACCTCGTATTCAAGACCATAAAACCGAAGAGGTACACTGTTTCGTACACCGCCGAACTTACCACGACCGACACCAAAGGCGGGATAGGGTTGATAAGAGAGGTGCTATCTGAGATAGAAGAGAAGGGCGTGGCCGTGCTCTACCTTGGCGCCCCGCATTACAGGCTCACCGCTGAGGACGAGAGCTATCCAAAGGCAGAGGACAAGATAAAGGTGGCTCAGTCAGTGCTTGAGAAATACAACAAGCGGATAGCATTCGAGATAAAGAGCAACAAGGGTGCTGCAAGTGGATAAGACAAAGATATACTACAATAAACGGGGCAAGCTCAAGGACCCTGTCCTGATAGTCGGGCTTCCAGGCATAGGCACTGTAGGAAGCCTTGTAGGCGAGCATCTGAGGAACACGCTCAACGCCAAGAGGCTCGCAACCCTCTACTCCCCGCATTTTCTCCACCAGGCAATCATGATGAAGAACGGCGGAGTGAGGCTGGCAAGCAACAGGTTCTACTACAGCACCAACGAGAAGACAGGCCAGAGCATAATAATACTGGTCGGGGACATGCAGGCCGGCACTCCGGAAGGCCAGTACGAGATAAACGACAGGATAGTCCAGTTCTTCAAGTCGCTTGGCGGCAAGACAATATACACGGTCGGCGGATACAACATCAGCAACCAATATGTTACAAAACCGCGCGTATTCGGCGTTGCCACGGACAAGGAGACAAGAAGCGACCTGCAGAAGAATGGCGTAATAATGGGCCAGGCAGCCGGCGCGGTATGGGGGTCAGCAGGCTTGATAGTGGCGTTCTCCAAGAAACACAAGCTGCATGGCGCATGCTTGATGGGCGAGACCGGCATGCTCGAGATAGATGCAAACGCGGCCAAGGCCGTCCTGGAGAAACTCCAGGTCATGCTTAAACTTGATGTGGATCTCTCTAGCATAGACAAGATAAAGAAGGAGACTGAGAACCTTCTAAAGGAGATGGAGAAGGCTGGCGGGGCGCCAGGAGACCAGCAGCCGCCACCGCCCTCACAGCCCCTTTCGTATATACGGTAGAGCTAACGCGCCAATAATCTAGCCTGGTAGGATCCGAGCTTCCCAAGCTCGATGCCCGGGTTCAAATCCCGGTTGGCGCATCCATCCCAACATTTATAAAGGAGAAGAACTAGATAAAAGTGATAACATGACGGTAATAGAAAGGCGAGCCCCAAAAACCACAGTGGAAGCCGAGCGGACTACCGGCAGGGCATTACTACTTGACAGAGGCATCGCAACGACAATGGACAGCAGCGGACGCGTAACCGACGTGAAAATGCAGACTGCCCCATTTGCAGCGATAAGGAGGCCAAACGAGCTCGCGAATGGGAAAAAGGAAGCGCAGTCAAAAACAGGAGATGCTACTGATAATATAATTATCTGGTAGACCTAAGTTTTAATCGCGCCTATAAGCTCCTTGGTCCTGTCTGCTGATACCTTCAATGCTTCCTTCTCCCCGCCTGATATGTTAAACTCAATGATCTTCTCGATACCGTTCTTCCCCAGCATGACAGGAACGCCAATGAATACGCCGCTTATTCCATATTCACCTTCCAGATACGCGGAGCAAGGAAGTATCTCCTTTTTGTCCAATACTATCGAAGCAACCATCTGTGCAAGCGCCGAAGCAGGAGCGTAGAACGCGCTTGATTTCTCCAACTTTATTATCTCAGCGCCTCCGTTCCTTGCCCTCTCGATGAGGGCGCCCAGGTCTTTGTCAGCGACCATGTCGTCTACAGGTTCTCCTGATACCTTCGTGTGCCCTACCAGCGGAACCATGAGGTCGCCGTGGCTGCCTAGAACAACAGAATCAACGCTCTTAGCGCTGACGCCAAGGCGCTCGGAAATGAAGAACCTGAACCTGGCAGAGTCAAGTATCCCTGCCTGCCCTACAACCCTGTTCTTGGGGAAACCGCTCGCCTTCATAGCGACATATGCCATCGGATCAAGCGGGTTCGTCAGTACAATAATTATCGAGTTTGGCGCGTACAGCCGTGTCGCCTCCGCAGCAGATTTCACGATCGCAGCGTTTGTATTAAGCAGTTCGTCCCTGGACATGCCCTCTTTTCGCTGCGCACCTGCTGTGATAACTACTATCCCACTGTCTTTTATATCGGAATAATCTCCGGTTCCGGTTACCTTTGCATCAAAACCTTCCACCGGACCGCTTTCCATTATGTCAAGGGCTATCCCTTTCGCAGTGTCAGCGGTTCTGTTCCACAGGACAACGTCACAGAAATCTCTGTAAGCAAGAAGCTGCGCCAGGGTGCTTCCCACCCTGCCCGCACCTATTATCGAAACCTTCGGCATCATTTTCGCCACTGATTGAGTATCTTTCCAGCAACATATCTTAATATGCCTCCCGCTTTATAATACGCAAGTTCCATCCTCGTGTCTATGCGGCTTTCCAACTCCATGGTCTTCTTTTCCCCGCTGCGCCGCTCAGTGATTTTTGCAAAAATCCTGCCCCCTGCCCCCATCTCATCAGGGATGTCCATGTCTATGCTCTTCGAGAGATCCAAATCCAGGCTCTGCGCAGTCTCGCCTGCTCTGAACTGAAGCGGCAGTATCCCCATGCCTATAAGGTTGCTCTTGTGTATCCTCTCGTAGCTTTCCGCGATCACCGCCCTCACTCCCAGAAGAAGAGGCCCCTTCGCAGCCCAGTCCCGCGAGCTGCCAGAGCCATATTCCTTGCCCGCAACGATCACCAAAGGGGTGCCTTCCTTCATATACCTCATCGCCGCGTCGTATATCGTCATAAGCTCTCCGTCCGGGTAATGTGTTGTGAAACCGCCTTCCTTGCCATTGGCAAGCATGTTAACCAGCCTGTTGTTTGCGAACGTTCCCCGCATCATGACCTCATGATTGCCCCTCCTCGAACCGTACGTGTTGAAGTCTGCGGCGCTGACTCCCAACGAAGAGAGGTATTTGCCTGCAGGGCTGTCCGGGCCTATCGCTCCGGCCGGTGATATGTGGTCTGTGGATACCGAATCGCCAAGCACGACAAGCGCCATTGCATTCTTTATGCTTCCGGAGCCCGCTGGAGAATCGCCAAAGAAAGGAGGCAGGGCTATGTACGTGCTTTTAGCGTTCCATCCGAACAGCCTGCCCGTAGCCCCGGATATCTTATTCCAGTAGGGATTGACATCCTGTATGCCCTTTCCGTATTCCTTTGCAAACATCTCACTGCTAACTGCTGTTGCTATGGCACTGCCGATCTCCTCGCCGGTAGGCCATATGTCTTTAAGGAAAACATCCCTGCCATCCTTGTCCTTGCCTAGAGGCTCCCTGGTTATGTCCTTTAGCACCGTTCCCGCTATCCCGAACGCTATCAGAAGCGGAGGCGACATCAGGTAGTTTGCGCTTACATCGCGGTGTATCCTTGCCGCATAGTTCCTGTTGCCGGACAGTACAGCCACCACGTCTAGATTGTTCTTGTTCACAGCTTCGCTCTGCTTTTCTATCAGGGGCCCGCTATTGCCTATGCACGTTATGCATCCGTATCCTACAACCCCATATCCGAGATCATTAAGCGGTTTTAGCAGGCCTGCCCTTTCCAGATAGTCAACTACAACGCGCGATCCCGGGCCAAAACTGGTCTTCACCTTCCTCGTGTCTACCCTGAGCCCGCGTTCCAGGGCTTTCTTTGCAAGTATGCCCGCGCCCATCATCACCCATGGGTTGCTCGTGTTTGTGCAGCTCGTTATTGACGATATCACTACGTCCCCATCGCTGAGCGTGGTCTCGTATCCGTCGTCATAGACCAACCTGACCGAATTGGCCTTTTTCTTTGATGCCGAAGTCACGTTGGCCTCATGAATCGCTGCTCCTTCTGAAGACCAGCGTGTAGAATCGGTCACGCTTATCTGGGGCTCCAGCCCCTTTCTCTCAACGAGAAAGGTTTCGTCGAAGCTTTTGCGGATCTCGCTTACAGGGAAAGCCTCTTTTGGCTGGCTCGGCCCTGAAACTGAAGGAACTATGCCGGACAGATCCACCTCTATCACGTCGCTGAATCTAACCTTCCCGTAATCTATATCGGTCATGCCCTGTGCCTTGAAATACTCCCTTACCAGGGCAACCTGCGCCCCGCTCCTTCCGGTGAACTCCATGTACTTTAGCGTTTCCTCGTCAACCGGAAAGAACGCCACAGTAGCTCCATACTCTGGGCACATATTCGAGAGAGTGGCCCTGTCAGGCAGCGAGAGCGCCCCCATGCCCTCTCCGAAGAACTCTATGAACATATTGACCACGCCTTTCTCACGGAAGATCCTTGTCATTGTGAGCGCAAAATCCGTCGCAGTTACTCCTTCCTTCAACCTGCCGCTCAATCTCACTCCCAGTACCTTTGGCATCATAAGAGGCACAGGCTCTCCGAGCAGAGCAGCCTCGGCTTCTATGCCGCCGACTCCGAAACCGACAATACCGAGCGCGTCTATCATCGTCGTATGGGAATCAGTGCCAACAAGCGTATCTGGGAACGCAAGTTCATCGCCTCCCACTTTAATAGTGGACACGCATGTGGCCAGATATTCCAGGTTTACCTGGTGGCAGATCCCCGCGGACGGAGGGAAAACCCTAAAAGAGTTGAATGCCTGCTCGGCCCACTTGAGCAACTGATACCTTTCCGAGTTCCTCGCAATCTCCTTCTCCTGGTTTATCGCAAGCGCGCTTGCGATGTTGAATGCATCCACCTGCACGGAATGGTCTATCACAAGGTCCGTAGAAATTACCGGCTCAACCGTTTCAGCATCAACCCCCTTGCCTGAGAGGTATTGCCGCATTGCCGCCAAGTCCACCACTGCAGGCACTCCGGTGAAGTCCTGCATCAGTACCCTGGATATCACGAACGGCACTTCGCGCTCTTCAGGGGATTTTGCGTTCCATGACGCCAACGCGCGTATGTCTTCTTCAGTGACACGCACACCGTCCAGGTTCCTGATAAGCGACTCAAGCACTACGCGCAGCGAGACCGGCAGCGTGCTAACCTGGCCAAACCCCTTCGCTTCGAGTCTGGGAAGCGAATAGAATCTAACCGCACGCCCGTCTGGCATGGCAAGCGTGTCCAGGACACCTAGTCTGTCATCAACCGCCATATCTACTCCTTGCAAAAGCCGATAGCATAAGGCATTCAAGTATAATAAATTGTCTGCAGGCAGAAGAGCTCTTTATTAAATGACATGCCAAATTATACTGGGAAAATGACCGGCAAAAGGGCACAATCTGTTGTAGAGTACCTGACAGTGCATGCATGGGCCATAGTTATCATAGTCGCAGTGCTGGCCGTATTATTCGCCGTCGGCGCATTCAACCCGAGCAACTTCGTCGCAAGGGTGCAGGCAGGGTCATGCCAGGTCTACAGGCCTAACGGAATCGGCACGTCCGCATTCGTGAGCTTTGACGGGACATGCACAGGCGGCATACCCGAATACGTAGCCAAATTCAGCGGGCAGGCGTACATAACCGCAGGAACGACAGAGTTGCCCGCAAAGAGCTCTTCAAAATCGGTTTTTGCATGGGTATACCTATTTCCGTCTTCGCAACAGTACCCTACAGTCTCATACATAGCGGGCGCGGAACTGAACCTTGTAGGCACAGGATCGTCACCCTACTACACTTATAATGTACAGCTCTGCATGTCCGCCTGCGACTCGGGCGCGCAGGTCACAACAGACAAATGGGTGATGATAGGCTACACGTACTCGTCGACCTCAGGCACTGCTACAATATACCTTAACGGAGCCGGAAGCTCTTATTCCATAAGCCCAGGAAACGAGGTTACGTATAATTGCATCGGGGGAGCCGACCCATGTTCCAGCAACGAACTTGTAGGCTATCTTGCCGATGTCCAGATATACAACACATCGCTCAGCGCAAACGAGGTTAAGAGCCTTTATCAGAGCGGCATAGGGGCTGTGCCTGAAAACCTCCAGTACATCTCTGGCTGGTGGCCGCTCAACAGCAACCCCTACGATTACTCCGGCAACGGCGACAACGGCACCGCTGACATGGTCACATATACGAATTCATGGCTATCTGGGTATTCTGTTCCTTGAGAAGTCTGAAAAGCTTAATAATTCGGGAGTCTAAGGTTATATCGATGATAGCGTGGCGGACACTGAGCCTGTGATAAACAAAGGACTCGAAGGCATATACTTTGCAGAATCATCAATCTGCAAGGTTGACGGGCAGGCCGGAAAGCTCTACTACAGGGGCTACTCCATAGAGGAACTATGCGGCAATTCCGACTTTTCCGAAGTCTCCTACCTGCTGCTCAACGATAAACTCCCGAACGGCAACGAGCTTGAGGGATTCAGGCAGCAGCTTGCCGACGAGCGCTATCTGCCGAAGAGCGTAGTGGACTTCATAAAGGAAAACTCCATGCGCATGCATCCGATGGATACGCTCAGAAGCGCAGTCTCGATGCTGCCCGCATACGATACCGAGGCCTATGACAATTCTCCGGGTTCCAACATGAGAAAGAGCGTCAAGCTGATATCTAAGTCGGCAAGCATAGCGGCCACAATAGGAAGGGTAAGAAGCGGCGGCGATTACGTTATGCCTGATCAGTCAATGGGGCACGTGGAGAGCTTCCTCTACATGCTCAACGGAAGGAAACCGGATCCCAAGACCGTAAAGATCCTCGACGTCATGTTCATTGTGCACGCTGAGCACAGCTCCAACGCCTCCACGTTCGGTGTGATAGTCGCAGGCTCCACACTCGCGGACATATATGCCGCGACTACTGCAGGCATAGCTGTTCTAAAAGGCCCGCTGCACGGAGGCGCTGACGAGGCTGCGCTCGAAATGATGTACAACATAGGCGACCCTGACAACACCGAGAAGTATATAGAGGATGCTCTTGCAGGAAAGCAGAAGATAATGGGATTCGGACACCGCGTGTACAAGACCTATGACCCAAGGGCCAGGATAGTGAAAGGATACCTTGAGGACCTTCAGACAAACGGGTCTGGCGAGCTGAAGAACCTTTCGCAGATAGCCCTGCGCGCGGAAAAGCTGATGATAGACAAGCTTGGCGCGTCAAAGGGCATCTGGCCCAACATAGACTTCTTCGCAGGCCCTGTCTACGTATCTCTGGGGATACAGCATGAGATATTTACGCCGATATTCGCAGCGAGCAGGATGAGCGGATGGTGCGCTCACATGCTTGAATACTGGAAAAACAACAGGCTGCTCAGGCCCCTGGAGAAATATACTGGCCAGGTAGACCTGAAGTATGTCAGGATAGAGGACAGGAAATAGTCACCGCATCCTTGCTATTACCGCATCTGCAAACTCGGATGTGCCTATCGGCCTTGCCTTTCTGCCTGAAGAGGCGACAAGGTCTGATGTCATCTTCCCAGCTCCCACTGCCCCTTCCACTGCCTTTGATATTATGTCCCCGGCTTCTGCCAGCCCGAGATACTTGAGCATGAGGCAGCCAGCCTGTATCGCACCCATGGGATTCGCGAGGTTCTTTCCGGCATACTTCGGCGCAGTTCCGTGGACAGGCTCGAAGATAGCGCCTGAAGCGCCCATGTCCATGCTGCCCAGCGTGCCTATGCTGCCTGCAAGCGCGCCTGCAGCGTCGGATATG